>JAPMTR010000023.1 GCA_026552975.1 Candidatus Methanoperedens sp. | reverse complement strand
GTATATTTATTTTTCGATATAGACATTCTAAGCTATTTGATTTTTATTGTTTTCTAGTGTTGATAGGCTTGATTGAAAAAAAAGAGCTGAATAGTTACAATAAAATTTCATTTAAACGTTGATAAACCTCATTAGGTATTTCTTCCCAATCAATATTTCTCAACTCTGTGTAATTTTGCTTGGATGCTTTTATTCTCTCAATAATTTTACGTTGAAGAATGTCCCTTGTGAATTCTATTTTACTACCGTCTTGATTTATATTTGTTACAATGTTCAGATCTTCACTCGCTATTTTTTTTATCAAAATATTGAAAATATCAAGAACTCTATCCGGCTCAACGTTCTGCTCTGCTAAGCTAATTTCCTCTACTTTGGAGTCTGTGAACCACCCTATAAAGTCTTCTAAGGTAATTCCTTTTTCTTCAAGCTTGCCAAAAAAAATGCCTATCTCGGGCGCTACAATCTGTTCTCGTTTCTCATTATGCAGCAATAATCCTTGCTCTTGAAGTCTACTTATAAAAAATTCCTCTGTTTTAAATAATCGTTTTTTTGTGTGAATTTTTCTAAGTAAATTTAAACAATCTTTGTAGGAAGATATGCCTTTGTCTAATGTTACATATAATTTTATTAACCTTTCAGAAGCAATCTTACAGGTTCCATCTTCTACAACGAGGCGATAATAAATGTCTGAGTAGTCTCGATGTTTAAATCTATTAGAATTATAAAGAGTGATTGTGACCTTCTTTTCACGCAACTTGTGAGCTTTTTGAAGAGTTTCCTTTATTTTGGTGATTATATATCGTGTTGTGCCTTTTTCTGCGACGGTAATGTTGTGAATTACCTCAATATCTAAAGGGTTTTGAAAATTTTCATTTGCTTCAGAATTGAATCTGCAATTTAATAGTTCGATTACTTCTGTTTGTTTGAGAGGCTCCAACATGATAACATCTGAAAGATAGCTAAAATCTTCGCCTATCCTATCTCCAGTAAACATTTTTCTATAAAGATCAGTTTTGCCTGATATAAAAACCATACTGCCTGAGCGGGTGAACATTTCGAGAAGGGTTTGCGAATGTGATGACTTCAGAAATTTCAGTGCATAGTCAATAGGATCCTTGTCTATTTGGTCAATTAATAAAATAAGCCTATATTTTTCGCTTTCACATAATCTTAAAATGTTTTGTGCTGTCATTCTTAATGTTGGAAAATTTGGAAAGACTGAAGGGTCTGGGAAAATCTCATTATTAAAAATCTCGAAACCACAATTTTTCATCGTCTTATTAAAGAACTCATTGTAATGCACCCAGGTGTCATTTTTATGAGGATAAATATATGATAAAACTTTATGAATAAACTGAAAGAGAATATCCTCTCCAATAAAAATTTCTGGGGAAACATTGTTCGGATTTCGAAACGATATTTCGATAGGTATTGGAATTAAAAAATCAACGTTTTGAGCCTCTTTTTCCATATAATAAAGTGCAGTGGTCTTTCCAAGCCCCCTCTCTCCGATTATTAATTTAATGAAAGGATCAGAATCATTCAACCGTCTAATTACTGGGTCAATTTTATTTTGGATATCTGAAGTCTTATAAAATAATTTTTCTTGACTGGCGCTTGTTATAGGGCTTGTACTAAAAGGATCATTTCTTAAATTGAACCACTCAAACCATCCGAGTACCTCGCTCATTCAATGTAGTGAGTTATTATTTCTTATAATAAAGCTTTCGCATATCGGCAAGTCAAAGTTATTGTGACGTCTGGAAATTATTTCCCTTCATTACTTCTTCTTTATTTTGATGTAGGAAGAATTAATAAAAATTTTCTTATTCATGCTTGCCTAAGCTTCATATTTTGAAAAGAGCTCTTCTAGCTCATTTTCCTTCCCACATACATTAGAATGCCTCTCGTTTGAATAAACTTAATAATAAGCATCATTCCACGTTACATCGATTGTACAGTTGTGGCTCGAACTTGGATCATCACTGTAAACGAACATATTCTTCCCGGCATCCGCTTCAGGCACCGTACCGCTTATGTTGCCTGCTCTGCTGCCGTTTATTGATACCGTACCGTCCTTCGATATAACCATGACATCACCCGGATCAAGCGTTCCGTTCCACTCCATCCTGTTTGCTCCATTGCTTATCGCTGGATTTGTTATAGTGCCGATAGCGGTCAGCGTCCATTCTGGTGTTGTCGGTGCACGGCCTTCTGACGTTAGCTGAATATCCATTGGTGATGATGTTACTGCCACTGTGGCTGAATCCCGTACTATGCTATATTCCCTCGTGTCAGCAGCCAGCATTGTTATTGTGATCTTGCTATCTTCTGGGTTTATTATATCCAGTATCTTTTTGAAACCCAGTGATAGCAGCATTATTTTCCTTTCGGGATGGAGTTTCAAGATTTTCTCTGTGTTATCGAATAACACTTTTCTCAGGTTCAGGTATATCTCATCATTACTGACATATCCTTCCCAGGTAATTGTCCTCAATCCCCTGTCGTCTTTGGCAAACTGCCTGTTCTCATCCCCCAATTTGGGGATAGTCCCTGTATCGGGTTCCGTAGAATCAGTGATCCTGTGCGTGAACTGCACAAGGTTTATTCCATTCAGTTCGAAGTATTTACATTCGAGTGCCATGGCTTTAATGAGTGGTAGCTGCCATCTGAAGCCTTCTGCTTCCTGTTATTTCAAGCCGCCCGGTTCTCAGGTCTTCAAGCATTGATTCTCCCTTCACCTCATAGTATTCCATCACTTCCGGTTTTATGAGCGCGCCATTTGAACCGCGCTGTATATCTCGCATCGCCTGCGCCGTGCTTTTGAACTTGCTGATCTTCTGTATTAACTGCGGCTTGTCGGCGAAAGGTGTTGTGTATCTTCTGTATAAAGCGGCATCGATCTCTGCATCTACGCCAATTATGATCTTGATTATTTCAGCATCCGTTATCACCGCTTCATTGCCGATGTCGTTCTCTTCGAATACTTCCCTGATCTCATCAACTGTGGAATACATTTTAGCACCTCACCTTAAAGCGCGCTCTCTTGATTGTGATGAAGTCTGAACTGTTTATTACTGTCGCCTTTGTGGTGTACGTACTCCCGCTGACCGCAGTTGCCGGGATCGTGTATGTATAGAAATAATTCCCTGTCCCCTCTTTGGAGGCTGACCCGGTCGATACATTGTTCCCGTCAGTGTCAAAAATATCTACAGTCACCGAACTAGGATCTACTAAAAGGTCATACTTATCCCGTGTCTCGATTTCGATGTAGGCAGTCTCCCCAGCGTCATATTCTCTCATGTTCCGGTCACCTGTGATAACTCCTGTGTTACTTTATCCGGTTCTCTGAAGCCGACCTTCACCTTGTTTGGCTCGGTCAGTTTGACCTTTACTACCAATTCATCCTTCATTACAGGTTCTTCTCATCACGTATTTGCTCTTAGTATCCTTTTCCAATACCCGTTATCGGTAATGGCAAGTCTTTTGCTCTTTCAAGAGCCTTTTCCGCAAGGAATGCGGACGATATGCCTGCAAACAATGCTGTTGCTGGTGTAGTCGCTGTTAATACGGCTATTGCCGCTCCGATCACCAGGTTTGCAACACCACCAAGGTGAATGTATTTTGTTCCATCCTGTGCGATCTCTATTCCCGGTAACGCAATCGCACCCTTCTGTTCTACCAGGCTCTTTACGAGCCCTCCTACAGCGCCTGCTACTGCAATTATAATTATCAGTTCCATATTACTGTCCCTCATTTGCGGTATCTCTACCCTTTATTAATTCAAGTTCCGTGTCGATCTTCACATCCGGATGCGGGCAATTTGGACACATCGATTGTATCAGAAGCATCTTTGATACGACCAGGTCCACCTTGGAAAGATTTACTCCGAAAGCATCGAGTTTGGCTGTCAGGTTCCTGAACTCATCCCGTAGTGATTTGAGAAGGAGAAGTGTTATCGACCCGATGGTCGTCAAGACTGTAACAACCACTCCTGCAACTATTTCGGTTGGTATATCCATCAGTGCTGACCCGGAGAAAAAAGAGAGTGGAGCTACCTTATGAGGTAGTTCCGACTTCTATTTCTACGAAACCTTCGTTCTTGTATATCCTCGGCACTGCCCAGCCTTTTAATTCAACAGGGAAGTTGCCGCCTGCAGCTTTTGGAAGCCTGTCCGGATACGGGTTCTCGCTTACCACGAACTCGGCTACGACCGGGTTCTTGACTGCAAGATATACCTTGCCTTCTGCGAAACCGTCATTGATCTTGAGCCATGATCCGTATGGATCTGCATCCGGGCTTGCCCTGAATAACGGCGCGATCGTTTTGTAAAACGGCTGTCGCATACTGTCCAGATTGAAAAGGAACTCCATATCCAGTGAGTTTCCTATGAGGTACAGTGGATTGCTCTTATAGTTACCATCAAGGAGCCTCTTTGCCTTTACGATATCTGCATGTGGATCCTGAGTTCCACTTCCCCATACACCGGCATTATCAGCCGCAGCTATCTTGCCATTTGCATTTGCCTGTGCTGCCGCTACGATACCGGTGATACCCAGTGAGGCATCGCCGTTTATGGTCAAGCTGTCCTCAAGTCTGTGGACATTGTCAAGACAGATATCAACATACCTGTTGAACATCGCCGGATTTGATTTCAGGTCCTTCTCATGGACGCTGAACCAGTCCATGAACTGCAAGATATCCTGTTTGGTCGTGGTCTGTTTTATTCCGGTCTTTCCTGTCGGGGTAGAACCTTTCGCCACTACTTTGGCACCAGGTCCGGTTCTGTCATAGTCAACTACAACATCGATCTGTACGGCTTCGTCAACCTTTCTCACGGGCATCACGTTCCTTGCGAACATGTTGTCAAGGTTTACGTTCACCCATCTTGCGATCTCTCTGCTCCACTCTTCCAGATAATTATCCGGGATCGAGAGCCCATCGTTCTGTATCATTTTTACACCATCCTTGCTGGCACGGTTCCGTTTTCAGTTGCCTGGTCTTCGACGGCCATGATCCTGCTATTGATCGTCTTCATTCCTTCCTGACCGGCAACACCGTTTGAGCTCACGGCGAACTTGCCGTTTCCTACCGGTTCGAGGTACTGGCCGGAAAGCGCGGTTCCTGCAAGACCAACTTCGGCTTTACCCTGGTCTATGATGTGTACAGGGTCATACTGCGCATATGCATTCTTATCCTGCATTTCATCCGCTACACCCAGGTATTCGTTACCCGCCCTGATGTCATCGATGAACAGGGTCGCTGCGCCGGGGTCGTTTGAGGCATTTATGCCTATGGAAATTATTGCATCCCTAGTCGTTTCTGCTCCGGTCACTGCAACTCTGATATATCTCCATACACCTGCTGGCAATAGAGGGATATTCAGTGTCTCATCCGGGCTTGCGCATGCAGCGGACTCATCCAATACGAGCTGCAAAGCATTTGCTGCCACCTGGATATCGGACTTTATCCAGAATCCGATATACTTGTATCCTGAGAGATCCGCTGCCACGAAGTCGCGTGTGGCGACAAGGCCGGTCGTGAAACCTACAGCGATTACAAGCTTTGCGCCTCTGGCATTGACCTTTCTGGCTGCTATATCGGCTGTTGCTGTGACGTTTGTTGAAGCCGCCCATGCGACCTGGCAATCGTCGATTATTTTCTCCATATGCTTTCCCACAGTCTTTGCACCCCTGCGCTCGACTGCATCACGGAATTCTATGGCTGCAGCGGCTCTCTTTGTACCTATACCGCTTCCCAGTTCCTCTACATTTACTGGATTGTTTGACATTATTTCTCACCCACTTTTGCATATGCATCATCTATGATGCTCTTTGAGGGCTTTTCTCCCGCTTTCATCTTCAGTTTCTCTGCATCAAGAACGCTTGCGGCTGTGTCCGTGAGA
>JAPMTR010000083.1 GCA_026552975.1 Candidatus Methanoperedens sp. | reverse complement strand
AGATCAAACTAAAAGTGATTGTATTTAGAAAAAGTTATTCAGCATTTTGAATTAAATTAAATAAGGATTATTTTTTATACTTGGATGGCGAAGGTATTGGAAAGAGATGAGATTTATAATGCAGGAAGAGTGGGCCCATATCCAACAGATCTAAATGGATTTTATACTGGAGATTTATTTAATGGAATAGAAGATCCACATTTTGAATCATTAAATGATGGCGTTCTAGGTGGTCCCAGTTTGTGGACTCCAGGCCAATGGACGGTAGCATTATTTCATAAAGGTAAGAAGGCCTCCGCTAGTTGTGATGATATCACTGGATTAGCTAATTCTTTTAAAGTGGATGTTCCTGTAGATATTACCATACCCGAATTCCCCACAGTCGCCCTGCCCATCGCAGCAGTGATCGGACTGGTGTTCTTCTTTCAGAACAGGAAGAAAAAAGAAGAGTAATTTGAGAGAAGTCTAATTCTCTCAAACTCTTTTTCCTTTTTTTCATCACTCTTTTTTATACTCAGCAGTATCATATAGCAATGAATGCTTGAAAATATCGCAGAAATATTTCGTTCTATCACTCCTAAGGAATTTCGAGTTCTAACAGCCATAGAGAACAAAATGAAATTTTATGAATGGGTCCCTATAGAGGAAATTGTAAATTTTACAGGATTTGAATTAAAGGAATTAGAATATATCCTTCCAAACCTGGCATATAACAAACTTATTCAAAGGAACATCAAGACCTATGAAGGATACAGGATTTACTTTGAAGCATACGACCTGCTTGCCCTGAATGCGTTCGTGAAACGCGGGACTGTGAACTCCCTGGGCGAAGTGATCGGGATCGGAAAAGAATCCGTTGTATTTGATGCCACAGGCGGGCTTATCGACAGGCGTGTTGCCATTAAATTCCATAGGGAAGGGAAGAGCAGTTTCAGGCATGTCAGGGTAAAAAGGGAAACGACAGGGGAAAGACGACACCTATCCTGGTTGTATGCAGCGCGGCTTGCTGCTAAGAAGGAATATGATGCACTGGTTGCCCTGTATCCGAAAGTCAGCGTTCCTGAGCCCATAGACCATAACAGGCATGCGATCGTCATGTCAATAGCAAAGGGACAACTTCTTGCACATTCAAGGCTTGATGAACCTGGCTGGTATCTTGATGAGATATTAAAACAGGTTAGAATTGCGTATGGTCTGGGGATCATACATTCAGACCTGAGTGAATTCAATATCTTTGTTCATCCTGATGGCTGTGAGCTTATAGATTTTCCGCAATTTATCACTCCGACCCATCCGAACGCGCAGGAGCTGCTTCATCGGGATATTGAAAATATATTAACATTCTTTACCAGGAAATACAGGATCAATAGGGATATTCAAGAGATAATGAATACTTTCGTAACCTGAACGACACCTGAACTTCTATTTATTAACAAATCATGCTATAACTTGTCATGAAATGCTATTTTTTGATATTTTATGTCATATATTCATCAAATCTTTTCTTAGGGTTGGCATTACATAATTGATAAATAGAGGTGAAAAATAAGATAAGAAAATAAATACAATAATATAAAAAAAGTAATTAAGCAAATATTAAATCGTGTTTGAAAGAAAAGTTACAGATAGAAAAGTGATACAAAGGAGATGAAGATAATGGCGAATTGGGGAAAGTACGGAATTGCAGCAGCTATTGCGGGCACAAGCATGGCAGGAGCTTATTATTATCCGGCTGAATTCTTTATTGCTTTTACTGCAGGATGGATATTCTTTATTCCAGCAGCTTTTGCAGGATATATGGCGTATGGACTCTGGAAATACAGGACCGACAAGAAGAACAGGATCACAGTACATGTAAAACCAAATGATGCTATGATGGCCATAGCTCGCAGGGAAGCGGCGCTTGCAAAGGAAAAAGAGATCCTGTATGAGGAAATGAGTGAGAACAAATTTAGATGAATTTGGATGTTAGAACGGGGTTCAATTCGAGATGATAATTTACTCTTCCCCAGTTCCAAAATACTCAGGGCACAAACCCCTGAGTTTCCCTTTTTATTTTACATTCACTTCAGGTCAAGCCATATAAACTACGAGAAATATTTCAAAGCCCCCAGGGCATTCACGATTTGCGGTTCATCAGGAACAAATACTTTTTTTTTAAGGATATCACAAAGCGCTGAAACCATCCCCTTATTCTTCACAGTCCCTCCGATAAGAACAAGCGACTCTGCCTCAGGTATCATGAAAGATATTCGCCGGGCAAATGCATAATGCATTCCAGCAATAACTTCTTCTTTTGAATATCCGGCGACAAGCTGGGAGATCATCTCAGAAAGAGCAAATACACCGCAGGTGTTATTGATCGCAGGAATCCGCTTTGCCCTAATGTGATATGAACCCATCTCCGTCAACTCTATCTTAAAATAATTCGCCACAAATTCAAGAAAAGCTCCTGTACCTGCGCTGCATTTATCATTAATAGTGAAATTATTTTTTCTTATATCAATGACTTTTGTATCCTGTCCCCCTATGTCCACGATCACATCAGCATCCGGAAAGTAATGGCGAACCCCATATATTGCCGCTGTTATCTCTGTCACTGAAGCGTGGTGGGGAACAGTGTTTCGGAAATATCCGGTTGATATGATGTCTTTCCCATCGATCCCTGTGATCAGGTCTTTCCAGTTGTGAGTATCTGTTATCTCATATTTTATTTCACCGTCCTCAATTGAGACTTTCTTTGCAGTCGTACTGCCCACATCAAGCCCGATCATGATCGCTCAAGCGCCTCCCTGAAAGCTTCAAGCCTTAATTTTATTTGCTCCGGTGTGTTTCCAGGAAGATCCCCCTGGATCGTAAGCATTGGATAATCAAGATTTGATCTGAGGATATCATCTTCAAGCATATGATGGCATGAAAATTGCGTGTAATGGATAATTCCATCAACGTTTCGTTTTTTAAGTTCTTTCTGAAGGAACTTGATCCTGAAATCAAGCGGTCTTGCAAAAGTGTAGTTACAATAATCCCTGGCGATCGTCTGAATGTCTCTCCCTGAATGGCGGATAAATTCAAAAGGCAGTTCATCAAATATAACATCAAGCCCCAGGGATTGTGCCACATCATGGAAATCAGGGTATATTGGAGGAACACCGATCAATGCGATCCTGTTATTGATCTTAATGTCAGTTTCCCTTATTAAAGAAATGGTTTCCCTGAATGTATCCAGATCGCTGGCAAGATCGCTAAAAGAAATAAGTATCCTAAATGTATCTCCCGATGTGAGCTTTCCTGCTGCCCTTTTTTTATCTATCTGTAAACCTATCTTTTTTAGTTCCATTATCTCTTCCGGTTTTTCAGGAGCTTTAATTCCTCCCAGGAAATCACTGACCTTTTGAAATTGTGATTCCAGGTATTCAGATGAACCATCAAAAGGATAAAAAAAGAAGTGTGTTGGGATTCCGCTCATTGCGACTTTTTGTCCATCCACGAGCGCATTATGGCAATCTCCACCTGCGACAACAATAAGAGAGTCAATTTTGATCTCTCTTTTTGAAAGCATTTCTTGCCAGATGGCTGTCCAGGCGCATAATTTGTTTCTTGGATATTTCTTTGAGAATGGGATGACGTTATTGACATCAAATGGTTTGCAGCCACATGCATAAATGAGTTCCGGGGGGACAAGAGCTGTAATTGCGATCTTTTTTTGCACAGGCACCTCACTTAAGCCCGTTATTTTAATCCCATGCTTACGATCTCAGCCACATCCAGCACCTGCACTTTATCATCAGCTTTTGTGCTTTTTAATCCATCCTCAAACATTGTGAGACAATATGGACAGCTAACACAAACTGTCTTCGGATCTTTCTTCAAGGCTTCCTCGACCCTTGTAACATTAATGCGTTTACCTTCTTCTTCCATCCACATTCGTCCGCCTCCAGCGCCGCAGCAGAATGATTTTTCAAGACAGCGATCCATCTCGGTTGCAGCGCGCCCTGTAACCGAGGAAATAACTTCACGGGGAACATCATATAATCCATTATAGCGTCCCAGGTAGCAGGAATCATGTATCACTACATTCCCAAGGTCAGCTCCATTCACATTCAATGGTAATTTTCCTGCTTTTATTAAATTATTGATCAACTCTGTATGGTGGATAACTTCAAGTTCCAGGCCATACTGGCGATAATCATTCTTCAGAGTATTGAAGCAGTGAGGACACTGGGTAATAATCTTTTTTATTCCTTTATCAGTAAGTATTTTGATGTTATCTTTAGTCATCCTGTCAAAGACAAATTCATTTCCCAATCGGCGCATGCTATCACCACAGCACAGCTCGTCTTTTCCCAGTATTCCCCAGGAAATACCTCCAGCATCCAGGATCTTTGAAATAGCAAGAGATACCTTCCTGCTTCTTGCATCAAATGCCCCGAAACAGCCAACGTAAAACAGGTATTCGGTCTTTCCTGCTTCAAAAGGCTTCACAGTAATATCCGTTGCCCATTTAACGCGGTCGGAAGGCACAATACCCCAGGGATTACTGCGCTGTTCCATGCTTTCAAAGAATGTCAGTAATTCACCAGGCATTTTTGCGTTCATTTCAACAAGATTCCGGCGCATGTCAACGATCTTTGGCACATGCTCGATAGATACAGGACAAACTTCCATACACGCGCCACATGTGGTGCATGACCAGAGAACCTCTTCGGACACGCTTCCTTCTCCGCCTTTGCCGATCAATGGCAATACGGGTGCCTTTTTGTTATCGAAAAATGGGCCATTTTTCAATAAATTAGCTTTAATATCATGAATAACAAGACGCGGATTAAGCGATTTACCCGTATTTGTGGCGGGACAATTATCGGAGCAGCGCCCGCACTCAGTACAGGAGTATGAATCCATGAGATCTTTCCAGGTAAACAGGTTTATTTGCCCGACACCAAATACATTGCCTTTTTTGAAATCTTCCCTGATCTGGGTGTTGACCTTAGTAAGGCTTTTGAAAAAGACATTTGGGATACCCGTCAGGATATGCATGTGCTTGCTGTAAGGCAGGTAATTCAAAAATGCCAGTAACACTATGGCATGAAGCCACCAGAAAGCTTCGATATAATCATTCAAGGTTTCCTGTTTAACATCCGAGAACAAAGTGGAGGCCACAAAATTTGACACAGGCATAAAAGTTGCCTCTAATTCACCTTTTGCGATCTCACTTGCATGCAGGCCAAAAAATGCCACCATAAGCAAAGCGATCAGACCCAGGATTACAAAAGCATCCATGCTTCTTGCTTCTATATAAGAAGGCGGGAATGCCAGGCGGCGAAGCATCGCAATACAGACAGCCAGGAGGGCAAGAACTGATGCGATCTCTATCAAGATGTAAAGGCTAACAGGCAACATCGAAAAGCTGACTGAATCCGGGAACAGGCCTTCAAACAGGAATTCCGTATTTGCTATCAATAAGAACATAAATGACCAGAAAAGAACAAGATGGTTCCAGCCAAAACGGTATCCGTGGTTAACAGTACAGCGCTGCCCGAATACATAAAATATGACGTTCTTTAAGCGTGGGCCAAAGTCCTTAAAACGATCAACACTTTTTCCAAGCATTAAAAGCCTGAACCGCTTATAACAACTCCAGCAAAAAAGCAATATAGCGACTGCAAAAATTATTGTACTGATATAAATGAACATAAATCACTCCTTCCCTGATGGACCATTATTTGATGAACCATTCTTTGGTGATCCACCTTTTTTGGACTTTAATTCCCTGATCCGCTCTGTCATAGCCGGAACTATCTGGAAAACATCTCCAACGATGCCGTATGTAGCAACTTCAAAAATAGGAGCATTCCTGTCCTGGTTGATGGCAATAATAAGATCCGAGCTTTGCATGCCCACAAGATGCTGGATAGCACCGCTAATGCCGCATGCGATATAGATCTTTGGTCGTACTGTCTTTCCGGTCTGTCCTACCTGGCGTTCCGGGGGCATCCAGCCAGCCTCTACTGCTGCGCGTGAACAGCCTACCGATCCGCCCAATTCATCGGCCAACTCCTGCAATATTGAGAAGTTTTCCATACCGCACATTCCCCTTCCTCCTGAAACAATGATCTCAGCACCTGCAAGGTCCAGTTGATCGCCAGAAGCATCTTCTATTACCTCTATGACCCGGGTGGGAAGTTCTTCCTCCCTGATATCTATGGATTCCCTGACAATAGCGCCAATGCGTGATGGATCTTTTTTTGCCAGCTCCATCACATGCGGTCTTACCGTGGACATCTGGGGCCGGGTCTTTTCGGTCATAATAGTGGCCATGATATTTCCGCCAAATGCAGGACGTGTCTGGAGCAAGTATCCTTTTTCGTCTATGTCAAGGCCTGTGCAATCAGCAGTCAATCCTGTCTGGAGTTTTGTTGCCACAGCGCCTGCAAGGTCTCTTCCCATACCTGTAGCACCCATCAATAATATTTCAGGTTTATACTTTTCGACCAGGTAACATATTCCCCTGAAAAAAGTCTCAGTCCGATAATGATGAAATACGGGAGCATCGATCAGGTAAACCTTGGATGCACCGTAAGAGAATGACTCCTGGCACAGGTGTTCGACGTTCTCGCCAATGACCACTGAACACAATTCCACATTCAGGGTTTTTGCAAGTTTTGCTCCTTCACCCAGCAATTCCCATGATACCGTTGCAGGTTTACCTTCAGTATGTTCAATAAATATCCAGACACCCCTGTATTCTTTTAATCCGGGTTCAACAACTTCGGCTTCTTCCGGGGCTTTATCTGTCATTGTGTCAAGGATCTTTTGCTCTTCGGGTGTAAAATACATCTCAAGCGCCTGTGCCGGACAGATCTTGACACATCTTTTACAGCCAATGCACTTTACTGCAGTTATTATCGGCTCGCCCTTATCATTCATTTCAATGGCATCTTCAGGGCAGTCACTCTGGCAGCGGGCTCCGCATGCTATGCATTTACCCGGGATGAGATGGGCTATGCCTCGGGGTTTCTTTACTTTTTTCACTTCTTCCATACCTTATTGCCTCAATAAATTCAAACTGTTATTAATTTTCCATGTTTGTCAGTTCAGTCTGAATAGTTCAGTCTGAATAGAACACGGATGACACAGATCAGACGGATTTTCACGGATATGTGATTATTATAAACTTAATACATGTTTTTCCATAAGCCTATCGATCAATAATCGTGAGACTTCCTTTGGATCCTTGAGACCTTCACCGATAATTTCCCCGCTTGCTCTTTGGGGTGAAAATATCTTTCGTACCTGTGTGGCTGAACCTTTTAATCCGATCGTAGTTTCCTGTAAACCCATTATTTTGTTATCCCACAATGTCGCTTTTGAATCTTCTGCCATTAATCTCATGGGTACTGTCGGATATCGAAGGCTGTTTATTTCTTTCAAAACTGCGATCATGGCGGGAAGTTTTGCCTCAACGATCTCATGCCTTCCTTCAAGCTTGCGCCTGACCCTTATTTTTTTTGCCTTAAGGTCAACACTTTCTATGCTGTCAACAAGCGTCAACTGGGAATATCCAAGGCGCGTGGCAATACCAGGCCCAACCTGTGCAGTGTCCCCATCAATAGTTTGTCTGCCGCAGATCACAATAGCTACCTCTTCTTTTTCGCCAAGTTTCTTTATGGCTTCGGATAGAACCTGACTTGTAGCAAGAGTATCAGCCCCCCCAAAAGCGCGGTCACTTAAAAGAACAGCTTCATCAGCCCCAAGAGCTATGGCTTTTTTTAGCGTTACTTCAGTGTTGGGTGGCCCCATTGAAATTACCACGGTGCGAAAGCCATATTTTTCTTTTAACCTTAAACCTTCTTCTAAAGCGTGGGTATCATAAGGATTAATAATAAAAGGCACACCATCGCGGATCAAAGTACCTGTTACAGGGTCAACTCGTACCTGTGTGGTATCAGGTACCTGTTTTACACATGTGATTACTAACATTTCCAGCCTATCTTAAAAAATATTTAAATATAAAGTCCACCATTTATATCAATGACCTGGCCGGTAATATAACTTGCTTCTTCTGAAAGCAGATAAGTAACCGCTGCTGCAACCTCAGATGGTTTCCCGAGTCTTCCAAGTGGTATCTGGGCAATGATCTTATCCAGTATTTCCTTTGGAATGGATTTTACCATATCCGTTTCAATGAATCCGGGCGCAACGGCATTTACTGTTATACCTTTTCCTGCAAATTCCTTGGCAAGGGTCTGTGTCAGGGCTATCATTCCTGCTTTTGAGGCCGCATAGTTTGCCTGGCCGCGATTACCCATCCTGCCGATAACTGAGGATATATTGACGATCCTGCCATATTTTCTCTCAAGCATGCCTTCTATGACCACTTTTGTGCAGTAAAAAGCACCATCCAGGTTCACAGAGATGACTTCACTCCACATCTGGGGTGTCATTTTGACGAAGGATTTGTCCCGGACTATGCCGGCATTATTTACAAGTATATCGATCTTTCCAAGCTTACTGACGATCTCATCTCGCATCCTGGTCACCTGCTCATAATCATTGACATTGGCCTGGACAATGCAGGAGTGGCTTCCCATGGAATCTATTTTTTCTGATACATGCCTGGCCTGGTCTTTAGTCTCCATCTGGTCTATGATCTGGGTCAATTTTTCCAGTTCATCTGCCATTCCGATTTCGTCGATTATCCTGGATACCTTCTGAGCATCTTCTTTTGTTCTCTGATAATTAATGGCTACATCTGCGCCATTTTTTGCCAATCGCAAAGCTATCTCCTGGCCTATTCCTCGTGAACCTCCCGTGACCAGGGCGACTTTGCCATCAAGACTTCCTTTGCGTACCATAATATTACCTCTTTATGACCATAGCGATACCCTGTCCCCCTCCGATACAAAGGGATGCAAGACCGTATGTGCCATTTCTCTTATTTAATTCGTGTATTAGTGAGACAAGTATCCTTGTGCCGCTTGCACCAATGGGATGTCCCAGGGCAATTGCGCCACCGTTGACATTTACCTTATCAGCAGATAAGCCAAGTTCTTTTGTCGCTGCCAGACTCTGGGATGCAAATGCTTCATTGAGTTCTACCAGGTCAAGTTTGTCTGAGGTTAACCCGGCGCGTTTTAATGCCGCCTTTGATGCTCCAACAGGTCCCATGCCCATTATATCTGGAGACAGACCGCTTGACGCATAGCTTTTGATGGTTGCAAGAGGTGTTAAACCCAGCTCTTTTGCTTTGCCTTCGGACATTAATACGACTGCAGCTGCACCGTCGTTTATTCCTGAAGAATTACCGGCAGTTACTGTCCCATCTTTTTTGAATGCTGGTTTGAGTTTTGAAAGTGTTTCTTTTGTTGTGCCAAACCTGGGGAATTCATCCGTATCAAAAATAACCGGATCGCCTTTTGGCTGCGGTATGGAAACAGGTACTATCTCATCCTTGAATTTTCCTGCTTTTATTGCAGCTTCTGTCCTGTTCTGGCTTCTTGCTGAGAACTCATCCTGGGCTTCACGGGTTATACCGTATTTTACTGCCACGTTCTCGGCTGTTACGCCCATATGGTAATTATTGAAAATATCCCAGAGGCCATCATGGATCATCAGGTCCACGATTTCTCCATTTCCCATCTTTGCCCCCCAGCGGTTACTTTTAAGGGCATAAGGGGTCATCGACATACACTCAACACCACCTGCAAGAACGACCTGTGCATCGCCCAGCATAATGGACTGTGCCCCAAGGGCAACTGATTTTAAACCTGAGCCGCACACCTTATTAATGCCATAAGAAGGCACTTCATTTGGAATTCCGGCTGCTATTGAAGCCTGCCTGGCCACATTCTGGCCATGGCCTGAAGAAAGGACGTTTCCCATTATGACTTCTTCAACTTTGCCTGGTTCGATCTTTGCCTTTTTCATGGCATCTTTTAATACTATTGAACCAAGTTGTGCTGGATTGATGTCTTTCAGGCTTCCCCCGAATTTCCCCAGGGCTGTTCGTGTGGCTGAAACGATCACTACATTATTCATATTACCAGGCCACCGTCCACGGCGAGAACCGCTCCATTAACATAGTTCGAATCGTCTGAAGCAAGGTACAAATATGCGTTTGCAATATCCTTTGGTTCACCAAGTCTCTTTAAAGGAGTCTTTTCTTTCATCAG
Organism: Candidatus Methanoperedens sp.; assembly: GCA_026552975.1. Lineage (GTDB taxonomy): Archaea > Halobacteriota > Methanosarcinia > Methanosarcinales > Methanoperedenaceae > Methanoperedens. The sequence goes on along the minus strand of JAPMTR010000083.1, from coordinate 31,838 downwards.
CTCAAGGATCTTATCAGGCACTGCTGAAGTCATAGGGGTCTGTATGAATCCGGGAGCCACTGCATTTACACGGATACCTTTTCGTCCCAATTCTTTTGCAAGGGTCTTTGTCATGCCGATTAGTCCTGCTTTAGTCGCAGAATAGTTGACCTGCCCGACATTTCCATTAACTCCCACAATGGAGGATGTATTAACGATCGAACCTTTTCCCTGGTTGATCATAACTTCAACAACTGCCTGTGTGCAATTAAAAACACCTTTGAGGTTTATGTCTATTACAAGGTCCCATTGCTGTTCTGTCATCTTCGAGACAAGAGCATCCTGAGTGATCCCTGCATTATTTATCAGTATATCGATCCTTCCGTACTTTTCCATGGTGGTTTTTACCATGCTCCTGGATTGTTCCCTGTCAACAACATTTAATTTGAAAAAGAAGCCTTCTCCGCCATTATTTTTGATAGCTGCCACGGTTTCTTCACCGCCCTTTTCGTTTACATCCGCTACAACTATCTTTGCTCCTTCTTTTGCGAACAGGAGTGCGGATTCTCTTCCAATTCCACTTCCTGATCCTGTTATGATTGCAACTCTATTTTCAAGTTTCATCTTTTTGTCACCTTTGATTTTAATTTTTCCTTCTTTTGTTCGCTTTCTTTTCCATCTGGAATTGACCTTGGCTTCAACCAGGCCGCGATCTTAGGACATACCTCTTTCTGTGATTTTGACCCTACAAATATGCCAATATGCCCGGTAGGGAAGACCAGTGTATCTTTATCAGTGCTTGATACTGCATCTCCCAGCGGGATACTTGCATCGTTAGGAACGAGGTGATCGAATTCTGCCATGACATTCAACAAAGGCATGGTAATATTTTTCAAATTGACGAGCTTACCATTTAGCTTCAACTCATTCTTTATGAGGAGGTTCTTCTGGTAACAGTCTTTCATGAACTGCCTGAAGGTTTCCCCTGCCTGGTCAGGACTATCGAATATCCATTTCTCCATTCGAAGGAAATTCTTGATATAATCTTCATTTCTAAGATCACAGGTTTGATCTTGCGCATTGCATTCGATCCTGTCGAACATTCCAACGTACTTGTCTATCATGAGCCTGAAAGGATCAAGAAGCAGGAACGCAGAATTGAGGAAATCTCCCGGAACTATACCATAATAATCTACGATCTTGTCAACATCAAGGCCTTTAGCCCATAGGTTAAGTATCCCTTTATTGCTATCAAAGTTCACTGGAGCCACAAGGGTCACTAGATTTTGTACATTTTCAGGATGTAGCGCCGAGTACATGATAGATAAAGTCCCGCCCTGGCATATTCCAAGCAGGGTGACCTTTTCCAATCTGTGCCTTTCTTTAATATTTTCCACTGAATTATGTAAATAATCATTTACATAATCATCGAGTGTCAGGTACATATCTGAACCTGAAGGATATCCCCAGTCAATGACATAAACATCAAAACCTTCTTCCAGAAGCTTTTTGATAACGCTTTTATCTGGCTGCAGATCCAGGATGTAGTACCTGTTCACGAGCGCATATACTATTAGCACTGGAACTTGATGCGGTTTTGCTACCTTCGGGATATAATGGATAAGTTTCATCTTATCTTCAGTGTAAATAACCTCTGATGGTGTTGTTCCTACCGAAAAATCGGGTGATTTTATAAGTAATTCCATCCCATGTGTAAATTTATCATAATCTTCGTTTAATTTAAGTTCGTTCATGTTAATTCCTTGAAAAAAACCCTATTTATTCCCTTTTAATTCTTTGATCTGGATTTTCAATTCTTTTACAGTTTTCTTAAGAGTGTATATCTCTTTATTTATCTCGTCGATCTCTGTCTTTGTCGGGATATTCATGGGTTTCAGGCAATTCTCTTCAAGCATTTCACGGTTATATTTTTGATAATCCATTAAATGCGCATTCAAATTACCTAAATCTGAAACAAAATGACCTGATTTTGCAAAGTCCTTGAAGGTATCGCTATATGTCTGGATCCAGATATTGTAAAATTCTTTATATTTTTCAGGATTGACCTCACCATCCATATCTGATCCGATCTTTTCCTGGACTTTTTTCATTGCTTCCTTGAATACTTCCTGCATATTGGAACTGGTGTCCATACTGGCGGTATAAAGGTTGACAAATGTAGAGAAACCCTTCATCATTTTTTCGGTCTTCTCGCGTGCAGGACCCACAGCAGGCATCTCAATGAGTTTACCCATTGTGTTTTTATACATTTTTATCCACTGGTCATAAAACTCCTGCGTGGATTCAAGATTAGATTTATCCATACTATTTCCTTCGTTTGTATCCATTTTACTCATCTTTTATTCTTTCCTGGATACGCTGTTGCAGAACCGGCATCCTGACCTACCCACATTTTTGAGATCTTGACAAATGTGTCCGCATACATTTTTGCCATGATCTTTACTGGTTCCATGACCTCTTTCATAGGGCCGCCCATTGTTGGCATATCTTCGAAAAAGCTTTCAAACGCCTTTTCATACATCTTTAACCAGACATTATTGAATTCCCTGAAAGAATCAGGATCTGAATTCTGTATTGACATCTCTCTGGCCTTTTCTGACATTGTTTCTAGTGCAGTGATCCAGGACTTGTACATGCCAAGGTAAATGCTGGTGCTATCTAAAAATTTCTCGAACATCTCACCTTCAGGCTCCATGGACTTTACATATTTACCATAGGTGTCTTTATAAGTATCTACCCACAAGTTATAAAATTCTTTGTATGCCTCAGGGTCTGCATTCCCGCTGGAGATCTCGGCCATTTTATCTGAAAGGGTCATAATAGAATCATTCAAAGGTTTGCAAAGCTGTGCATATGATTTCTTGAATAGTTTTGACATCTGCAAAAAGCTTCCCATATAAATATCCGGTATTTCCATATATTTTCCAAATATCTCTTTTGTGCCGTCCTGCAGGGGCATCTCCATCAGTTCATCGAATATTTTTTCATAAGATCTTGTCCACTTATCATGGCATTCCTTATATTTTGCAGGATCAGGTTTACCTGAAAGGATCTCTTTAGTAACAATGGAATTATCCTCTAACTCCTGGATCCAGGACTTGTAGAGTTTATTGTATCTCTCTGCATTTGCAAGGAATACTTTAAGTGACTCTTTATTTGTTTTTGGAGCAGGAGCAGGATAAAATTTGCCAAATGAATTCTTGTATGTTTTGGCCCATTCATCATAAAATTCTTTGTATTTCTGCGGCGTTGCATCCTCTGATATCTTTGCTGTTTTATCGAGCATCTCTCCAGCAGATTCTATCCAGGGTTTATATAACTTTAAATAGGAATCCTCCCACAATTTTGAAAATGCTGCATTACTGTCAGCCCATGTTTTAATAATTACATCTTCTGTTGATTCTTTTGACTCTTTTCTTTCTTCTGTTTTCTTTGCCATAATTTCCTCTTATACTTAAATTTTTATTTACTTACACCAATTGTTAAGTTATCTCAATATCTCTTATTTTTTTATTTTGGAATCAGGATACGATCTCATCAAGATCCTGGATACATTGATAAAAGTGTCTGAATATATCTTCGCTGCGTTCTTTACAGGCTCAAAAACCTCTTTGAAAGGGCCTACTGCAGGAGTATGCTCAAAGAAGTTCTCAAATGCTTTTTCATAGGTTTTTGCCCAGAGAGTATAAAATTCTTTATATGTCTCAGGATCGGCATTTTGGTCTGAGAGTTCCTTGATCTTGAGTGATAATTTTTCAAGTGTGGCTATCCATGATTTAAAAAGGCTCATATCAACGCTTGTATTTTTTACAAAATTTTCAAATATTTCTTTTGAGGAACGCATGGATTTGCTGTCAAACATTTTGCCATATGTCTCCTGATATGATTCCTGCCATAATGTATAAAATTCCTTGTAGGTTTCCGGACCAGCATTTCCTTTTGAGATCTCCAATGATTTCTCAGAAAGTTTGAACATAGAGTTGATCCATGGATTGTACAATTTTGTATATGATTCATCCCATGTTTTCAATATCTGCTCAAATATTTTTGAATATATTTCCGGATCACCTTTAAGTTTCTCAAATATCTCTTTGATATTTTGCCGAAACGGCAAAGTAAGCAGATCATCGAATACTTTTCCGTATGACTTCAACCACATGTCATAAGCTTCTTTATATTTGGCTGTATCCGGCTTCCCGTTTAGCAGCTCGTGGGCTGCCCGGGAACTTTTCTCCAGATCAGCTATCCATGACCTGTAGATCTGTTTAGAGTCTTCTGCATTTTCCAGAAGTTTTTCAAATGTTTCTTTACTGGAATCCAGGTTATAAGTCTGGAAAAAATTGCTAAACACATTCTGGTATGTCTTCATCCATTCTTCATAAAATTCCTTATATTTTTGCGGTGTAGGTTCTTTCGAAAGTTCGACAACTTTCTCAAACAGCTCTCTTTTGGGACCTAACCAGGGCTTGTATAGCTTTAAGTAGGAATCTTCCCACATTTTCGAAATAGCTGTGCAATTCTCGGCCCATGCCTTGAACATGTTTTCTTCATTAATATTTATACTTCCTTCAGTCTTCTTAACCATACTAATTCACTCTTAACCCTCTTTTAATTATTCCTTTTATTCTGCTCAATATTAGAATTATACATAATAAATGTAATTGTATAAAAAATCTTCGAAACAGAAAAACGACCAAACGTATCTTCTGTAAATATTGCATTTTTATTTAATTCCATTTTGAGTCTAACTCCTTCAGGATGAGATCTAATGACCAGACAACTCTCTTAGCCGTTAATAATGGTATAAGATTTATTATTACAGAACTTCACAACATATAAATTTCTATGAAGTTAGAGGGAAAGTTAATGAAGTTTTATAATAGTTAGTAAATACCTACATGAATCTCAGGAAAAGTATTTCTCTGAACGATGAGTACATAAAAAAAATCGACCCGCTTATTAAGAAGCATAATGGTAATTTAAGTGCAGTTATACGGGAGATAATAGATTTTTCAGATTTTGCCAACAAAGATCCTGATTCCGTGAAAAGAATGATGATGGGATTAAAGAACAGGCAAAGTCTTACCTCATCGACCCTTGCCTGGGCAATAAAAAATCTTGCAGGCAGGCTTCCGGATGAAGAGATGATCCATAATGTCGTTGGTAATAATATTAATTCCATATCATCTCTTGAAAAACATTTGAATGAACTTATGGGAGAAGTTTACTGGAATTCTTCAATTAAAATAAATTCTGAAAGTGAACGGTTCCCGGAAAATATATTTTTTACAATAACTGGTAATAATCAGGACATGAATCGATTCCTGGCAGCTGTAGTTTCAGTATTTGTATCGAACAAATACGATCTTGCCATTACTAATTTAGTAAATTTGAATGGTTCTGTTGTAATAAACATGAAACGAGGAGAAAAAGAAGAGGTAAAAAAAAGCATATCTGAGAATTTCGGGTTCATGGATAACGCTTATATCGAGCTGTACAAAAAACCTGATTTCTGGAACATGATAATTTCTCTGAATGTAAAAATGAACTATGAAATGGCGCTGATGCCAAAACAACTCTTTGAAGAGATACTTGGCGGAAAAACACACCATTCTATAACGACAATAATTGAAAGATTCTATGGGTGCCCGGTAAACCAGATCCCTCTGGAAGATCTATTAATAAAGATCAGGGAAATATATCAATATACGGGAATTATTGAAAAAATTGACATTGATAAGAGATCTTTGATCATACATCATACATTTTCTGATCCGCAAGCTATTCAAAATCTGGCCGATATGTTCATAGAATTACTAAAGATCGGAGGAAATACATATAATTCCGTGACCTCCAGGAATCTTATCGTTCTTCGGCATACTCCCCGTGAAAATAAAATACTTGTCAAATTGATCAGCGATCTAAGATATGAAGAGGGATCCACCAGGAACTATTCTGATGATCTTCAAAAAATGCTTACTTTGTTGAGAAATATGCCTTTTAATGAAGATATCATCAAATCGTTGGGTAGTCAATTTGGCAAAACTATGATACAAAATTATGAGAAAGACAGGAAGATAGATATCTGGGATGCACAGATCTTTATAAAATATTTAAAGGAAACATGTGTCATCCTGGATATTGATTTAAATATTGATGTTATCAGCAAAAATACTATTTATGCTAAAATAATGACTTCCTCACATGGCATAGACATTGCTAAGTCAATTCATGATGCTAGATCAAATGATCCTAATTGTATTTTTCTAAACGGTATTTTTGGTGGATGGATCTCACACGCTTTTGGTGAAAATACGGAAATTGTTCAAACGACCTCTCAGGAACCAGGTTCAGGAAACGAGTATTGTGATTTTCTCTTTAATATTAATGGAACAGGATAGTATGAATGATAAAGAAAAGTCAAAAGAACAACTTTTACATGAATTAATTACTCTGAGAAAGCGCATTGAAGGCGTTGAACAATCTGAAAATAAATACAGGCAAACAGAAGAAAACCTGTGCAAAGTGGAAACAAAGTATCGAAATATTTTTGAAAATGCAGTTGAAGGGTTCTATCAGACATCGATCGAAGGTCGAATTATAAACGCAAATCCAGCGTTTGCCCGTATGCTGGGATATTCATCACCGCAAGAACTTATTGCTCATGTCCCCAATGTCAGGGATCTTTATGTTTATCCTGAAAGGCGAATAGAACTTATCAGAAAAATAAAAGAAGAAAAGTTCGTAGAAAATTTTGAAGTCATATTTCATCGAAAAGATGGAAAGATCACCTGGATCCTGTTGAACACCCGCATAATTCATGCTCCAGGAGGTATCGTTTGTTTAGAGGGAACGACAACTGATATCACAGAACTCAAACAGGCCGGGGAAGAAATATTAAAACTGAACAGGGAACTTGAGCATCGTTTAACACAGCTGGGAGAAGCGAATAAAGAACTTGAAGCCTTCTCTTATTCCGTGTCACATGATCTGAGGGCTCCTCTTCGGGCTATTGACGGATTTTCAAATATAATGTTAAAAAAACATGCCTACAAACTCGATGATGAAGGAAAAAGAATGCTTAACATCATCAGGGTAAATACGCAGAAAATGGCAGATCTGATCGATAATCTTCTTACTCTCTCACGAATTGGTCGAAAAGAAATGGCCGCATCAGATATAAATATGTGTGAACTTTCACAGGATGTCTTTTATGAGATCAATGCCACAATTACAGGACGGGATATTCAATTTATCAATAAAGATATCCCGGATGCCTATGGCGATATAAAAATGATCAGGCAGGTTTTTATGAATCTTATATCCAATGCGATAAAATTCACAAGAACTCGAGAAATTGCAATTATTGAGATTCGGGGAAGAACACAAGAAAAAGAAAATATCTATTGTGTCAAAGACAACGGGGTAGGATTTGATATGCAGTATTGTGATCAATTATTCGGGGTATTCCAGAGATTGCACAGTGAAAAAGAATTTGAGGGGACAGGTGTGGGGCTTGCCCTGATCCAGCGCATTATAAAAAGACATGGGGGAAGAGTGTGGGCAGAAGGTAAACTGGATAGTGGAGCAACATTTTATTTTACAATACCATTAAAAGAGAAAGGAGAAATAATATGACGAATTTAAATGAGGTTGAAATACTTCTGGTTGAAGACAATCCATATGATGTGGAACTCACCCTTACCGCACTTCAGGAAAACAACCTGACGAACAGGGTTCACGTAGTGAATGATGGGGCAGAAGCACTGGAGTTTATTTTTGCCACCGGCATACACTCGCAAAGGAATATTAAGAACATCCCTAAAGTGATACTTCTTGACCTTAAGCTTCCCAAAGTGAATGGTCTTGAAGTCCTTCGCAAAATAAAATCTGATGAAAGGACAAAAATGATCCCGGTTGTTGTATTGACATCATCGCAGGAAGAACGCGATGTTGTGGGAAGTTATAACCTGGGCGTAAATAGTTACATCATTAAACCCCTTGATTTTAATAAGTTCATCGACGCAGTTGCCAAACTGAGTTTATACTGGGTACTGGTGAACAGGCCGCCACATTGATGAAAGGTCAATGAAAAAAGAACTTCACATCCTGATACTTGAAGACAATTGTGCAGATGCTGAGTTGATGGAGCATGAACTTAAGGAGGCTGGAATAGTTTTCTCTTCAAAACGTGTTGAAAGAAAGGATGCCTTTATAGAAGAACTGGACATCTTTGCACCTGATATAATCCTTTCGGATCATAAACTTCCTGGTTTTGATGGGATTTTGGCACTTGAGATAGCAAAAATAAAATGTCCTGATGTGCCCGTGATCTTTGTTACAGGTGCACTCGGGGAAGAAATGGCAATTGAAATACTCAAGAAAGGCGCAACAGATTATATTCTCAAACACCGGTTGTCACATCTTGCACCCGCAGTGAAACGGGCCTTAAGGGAAATAAAGGAGCGAGTGGACCGTAAGCGTTCAGATAAAGCACTTCAGGAAAGTGAAAAGAAATATCATACCCTGACAGAATTATCCCCGGTAGGAGTATTTTATGCTGATGCTAAGGGCGACTACACTTATATCAATGAGAGACTGATCGAAATAGCCGGACTTACGCAGGAGGAAGCACTTGGAAAAGGCTGGCTGAACAGTATCCATCAGAATGACCGGGATCGCATTCGTTCACAATGGTACCAGGCAGTAAATGATCGTCAGCCATTCAAATCAGAATTTCGATTTCTTAATAAAGACGGCAAAACCACCTGGGTTCTGGGTCAATCTATAACCGAGCCTGCGGATATTGAAGGAGTTGTCAGGTATATCGGGACAATTACTGACATAACCGAGCGTAAGCAGGCTGAGGAACAGATCAGGGACTCTCTTTATGAAAAAGAGATACTTTTGCGGGAGATCCATCATCGGGTGAAAAACAATATGCAAGTCATCTCCAGCCTTTTCATGCTCCAGGAAGAATTCAGCGATAATGAAAAATTCCTTGAATTGCTCAAAGACAGCCAGAACAGGATAATATCCATGGCTCTTATTCATGAGAAGCTTTATCGATCTGAAAATTTGTCAAAGATCAATTTCAAAGATTATATTGATGATCTGGTAGCCGGGTTGTTCCAGTCTTACGGGATAAGTGAAGACCAGGTAGCTCTAAACATAAAAGCACAGGACGTATTCCTGGGCATAGATCATGCTATTCCGTGTGGTTTGGTAATAAATGAACTGGTTTCCAATTCTTTAAAACATGCCTTTTTAGAAGGTGATCGCGGCGAAATTAATATATTGATCCATTCTGTGGATGAAAATATGATCGAAATTATTATCGGGGACAATGGCATTGGAATTCCGCAAGATGTTGATATCAAAAAAGATAAGTCCCTTGGTCTACTCATTGTCAATGTTCTTGTGAAGAATCAGCTTAATGGAGATATCACACTGAACAGGGACACTGGAACAGAGTTCAGGATCAGGTTTGGGGGTATGGATTAATGACAAAAATTCAAATATTGGTGGTTGAAGATGAAGCTATTGTTGCAGAAGCTATACGAAGGAAACTGCTTAAGATGGGATATGATGCTCCTTCAACGGCATCTTCGGGTGAGGAGGCGATAAAGAGGGTGAAAGAGAATAAACCTGACCTGGTGCTTATGGATATCGTAATACAGGGTAAAATGGACGGGATTGAAACTGCAGAGCACATTAGAACCCGTTTTAATATACCAGTTGTGTACCTGACCGCTTATTCTGATGAAAAAACCTTACTCAGGGCAAAAATTACAAAACCCTCCGGATATATCATTAAACCATTCAAAGAAAGAGAGCTGCAGGTAGCTATCGAAATTGCCCTATTCAAGCACGATGTTGATAGGAAATCAAAAGAAATGAATGAATGGTTCTCCACAACACTTAATAGTATCAGCGACGGAGTGATCGCCACTGATCCCGATGGTCTTGTGTTTTTCATGAATTTGGTGGCTCAATCCATGACCGGATGGAAGCTGGAAGAAGCACAAAGAAAACCATTGAAAGATATTTTTAATATATCAACCAGGATCGATGGACAACAGGCAAATAGAACTGTATTAATATCTTATGATGGCTCAAGTACGCCAATTGAAACAAGCAGCAATGCCATTAAAGATAATAATGGCAACATCATTGGAGTTGTTATGGTCTTTCGCCCGACCAGAGAGCATAAACAATAGCAGTTTGCAAGAAAAAAATATATTTAAGATCGGTTTTCCGATCTTAAACTGCTGTTGTTGAACCTGGACACGAATTCATCCAGACACTTGATACGCTGGAAAATGTATCTGCATATATCTTTGCTGCATTCTTCACAGGCTCCATCATCTCTTTAAATGGGCTAAATGAAGGTGTGTTATCAAAGAAGTTATCAAATGCCTTTCCATACATTTTTCCCCAGAGATTATAATATTCTCTGCATGCCTGTGGATCAGCACCCTGCTTTGATAATAACTGGGCTTTCCCTGACATCTGTCCAAGGACCTCTATCCATGATTTGTAGAGGTTCAGATTTACATTTTCGCGTCCAAGGAAATATTCCAATACTTCTTTGGAAGGTCTCATGGATTCTGTATTCAACAATTTCCCATTTAGATCATTATATGTATCCATCCAGAGGGTATGAAATTCCTTATAGGCTTCCGGGGTTGCATTTCCAACCGAGATCTGTGATGATTTCAAAGCCAGCTTCAGCATGGAGTCAGCATAGGGCATGTACATCTTTGTGTATGAATCTGTCCAGATCTTTGAGATATGCTCAAATGCTTCTGAATATACATCCGGTGTGCCTGTAACATTCTTGAATATCTCTTTCATATTTTGTCTCAGTGGCAATGTAAGGAGCTCATTAAGCATTTTTCCGTAGGAGTTAATCCACATATCATAGACTTCTTTATATTTTGCCGGATCTGCTTCGCCTTTTAGAACTTCCCTGGTGGATTTGGAATTTCCTTCTAATTCAGCGATCCACGAATTGTATATCTTTTTTGATTCTTCTGCACTGACCAGGAGTTTCTCAAAGGTTTCTTTATTTGATTCCAGGCTGGGGATCTGATATATTTTTCCCATGCTGTTCTGGGAGGTTTTCAGCCATTCGCCATAGAATTCCTTATATGTTTCTGGTGAAGCATTTTTTGAGAGTTCAAATGCTTTTCCATAAAGTGCTTCGGTTGATTCGAACCATGGTTTATATAACTTTAAACAGGAATCTTCCCACATTTTTGACACTGCATTATAACTGTCCTCGCAGGTCTTTACATTATCTTTATTTTCTTCATTCTGAATTTTTCTTTCTTCAATTTTCTTAGCCATTCTAATAATTCACCTTTTGATCTATTCCCTGAAATGATTCAAGGAATTCTTATTCCTGATTCCAGTAGTAACTAATTCAGCCTGGATTTATTCATAACCCCTACAACCGTATTATATCTGGAACTCTTCTAATGGTCAGGATAGTATATATAGTTATATAACAAAATATAATTTTTAATAAATAATAATATTAATTATGAGAATACTACATCCGTTTCTTCCGGTCATTTTTCGGCTTGTTCAGCACCACTTCAAGAATCCCTTCTTTACATATTGCCACAATACCTGTCCTGTTGACCTTCGACGGTAGTTCGATCATTTCCTGGAACATCATCTGTGGATTTACTGCTATTATTTCAAGAGACCTCCCCGTGCAATTTATCCTGATATTTTCCATATTCATCCCTGGAAGCGGCAACACGGCATGGATCTTGTCACCCGTCTCAAGGATATCTACGGGTATTTTTTGCTTCCTGACAAAAATAGCGTCAGGATTTACAGCCATAACAGGGTAAATATTGATGTTAATACTGATGTTAACAGGTCTTTTTTCAGAAGGTCCATTCTCGTCAACGATCTTATTCACAGCCTCTTCAAGCATGTTCAGGAACTCTTCGAAATCATTCGTTTTCTTCATGTTGTTTCCTTTTTAATATTTTAAAATGTTTTTGTTGTATCTTCCATGGCTTCATATTCTTTTGGGTCCCATTCTGTAGGTCTTACCATATTAAAAGCTTTCTCAAAGTGTTCCATTCTAATTTTTACATTTCCTGCTTGTTTTCTTACTGTTTCCCTATCCATTCCAGGTTTAATAATTTCCCGCAAAGCAAGTATTGATGCTTGGCGGCAGATTGCTTCTATGTCTGCCCCCACATAGTTATCCAACATTTCCTCAAATATTTTTATATTACCGTTTTCTTTGTTAATAATCAATTCATCAATTTTGATGCCATTTTTTAAAATTATTGCCCTAGACTTTTCCTCATTAAGAGTTATTAAAATTGATTTTGTTCCATCAGTTATTTTAATAGATTTATTTTCATTAATTTTTTCAATTGTTGATTTTTCTAATTCTATTTTGAATTTATACTTAAGAAAATTTGTGATAATATAATCATCTTTTCCTGGAACATTAACCCAGGAAAACAGATACTTTTGTAGAAGATTCATTATTTCTACATCATCAGATAATGGCATATTGGCCAGATGTACTTTAAATATCTTTTCTTTATCCACAAGATCAGGAGGTTTAACATAAATTAGTCTATCAAAACGCCCTGGTCTGAGCAATGCCGGATCTATTATTTCAGGACGATTGGTTGCAGCTATTATCATCACATTTTTTAAATCTTCAATACCATCGATTTCAGTCAGGAATTGACTGACAACTCTTTCAGTTACCCCTGAATCATATCCACTGGTACGGACGGGAACCATAGAATCGATCTCATCAAAGAAAATAATTGTTGGTGCAGCTTGACGAGCTTTCCTGAAAGTTTCCCTGATTGCACGTTCGGACTCACCAACAAACTTGCTAAGAAGCTCAGGACCTTTTATACTTATAAAATTCGCTTCACTTTCTGTGGCAACAGCTTTTGCAAGCATTGTTTTTCCTGTACCTGGAGGACCGTATAGCAAAACACCTTTTGGAGGTTTTATGTGTATGGTTTCAAATGCTTCCGGGTATTTCAGCGGCCACTCAACAGCCTCGATGAGTTCCTGTTTCACGGATTCCAAACCCCCGATATCAGTCCATCTTACTGCAGGCACTTCGATAAATACCTCGCGAAGCGCAGAAGGCTCGATATTCTGGAGAGCATTCTGGAAATCATCTCTTGTTATAACGATCTTTTCCATTACTTCCTGGGGGATATCCGCTTCAATATTGATCTCTGGAAGAATCTTTCGTATGGCATGCATGGCAGCCTCCTTGCACAGCGATGACAGGTCAGCGCCCACAAAACCATGGGTCATATCAGCGATCTCGCGAAGACCCGTTTCCTCGGACATATCTTCTGCCAGGGGCATACCTTTTGTATGTATCTGGAGCACGTCGAACCTTCCCAGCCTGTCGGGGATACCGATCTCGATCTCACGATCAAATCGCCCGCCACGGCGAAGTGCAGCATCAATAGCATTTGGCCTGTTCGTGGCAGCGATCACTATCACCTGGCCGCGTGTTTTAAGACCATCCATCAGGGACAGAAGCTGTGCGACCACGCGGCGTTCCACTTCACCTGTGACTTCTTCCCTTTTCGGGGCAATGCTATCGATCTCGTCTATAAAAATGATGGTGGGCGCGCTCTTTTCTGCTTCCTCGAATATTTCACGGATATGCTTCTCAGATTCACCATAAAATTTGCTCATTATCTCAGGGCCGCTGATAGAAACAAAATTAGCATCAGTTTCGTTGGCAACCGCCTTGGCGATCATAGTCTTCCCTGTGCCCGGAGGACCATGCAAAAGCACTCCTTTTGGCGGCTCGATGCCCAGTTTCTCAAAAAGTTCAGGATGGCGAAGCGGAAGTTCGATCATTTCTCGAACCAGTTTGATCTCACGCCACAGCCCTCCTATTTGTTCATACGTTAGATGAGTTCTGCGTCCTTCAAGCTCCTTAATGACCGTTTCTTTCACCACAAGGCTGGTAGTTGTTGAAATAATGATCGGCCCTGAAGGCTGGGTGGAAACGACAACAAAAGATAAAGGATTGCTGACAGTATCCACTCTCAGGCGCTGACCCTTAAGAATAGGTCTTCCTTCAAGGAGACGAAGCAGGTATTGCGGTCCGCCGACAAGGCGTATCGCCTGCGTGGGAGCAAGAACAACTCTTTTTGCGACCTGCGGAGTTGTTTTCTGTATATAAATTTTATCGTCTATTCCCACGCGGGCATTTGATCTGATATTACCGTCTATCCTTATGATCTCAGTTCCCTCATCTTCCGGATAACCCGGTGAGGCGATCGCACATGCTTTTTCCTTACCTACTACCAGGACGATATCACCGCTTAAGATCTCCATCTTTTCCATAAGATCCCGATCTATTCGCGCAATATCCCTTCCTGCGTCCCTGTGATGTGCTTCAACAACCCGAAGCATAATTCTCTCGTTCATGGTGATCCTTAATTATATTTTAGTGGTATAGTACATAAAGCCCAATGTGAAGAACAGGTTGCTTCTGATTGAATTATCTTTTTAAAACCTGGGGCACCTTGCTCTTGCAATAACGACTGAAATTCCTTTTGATCTGAGTTTTGTTTCCAGTAAGTTTTTTATAATAGGTTGATCTGCATTCTCAATAACAACGGTATCCTTGATATAATATTTGATGAGTCCGGTCAGGTCAGGAACATCCTGTCCTCCAGTCATGGCAGCCACATAATTCTGGAGAATGATAATGACCACTTCATGTTTATTGAACACTGCATTCACAAGAGCGGGAATTCCCGAATGGGCAAACCCGAAATCCCCGATAATAGCTATCCCTTTTCTATCAAATCCACATGCTGTGCTTATAGATCCGCCAAGGCAGAAAGCCGCATCAAGAAGGGACAGAGGTGGCGACGATGAAACAATGGAACAACCCACATCACCTGCTACAGGCACATCAAGTTCTTTGACTGCTCTATAAATTGGCAAATACGGGCAGTCCTTACAAATGGGGCGAGCTCCTCGTTTTTCGATGGTCTGCGGAACAATAATGCGATTTACGACATCAATATTGATGTTATCGATTGCTTTTTCGATATCAACAGATTCCACGATCCCGTATGGCATATGTCCTGTGAGCTTTCCCAGGACTCTTTTTGAGAATTGTTTTTCAATAACAGGTTCTGTCTCTTCAACAATAAGTACTCTTGAATGTTCTTTTATAAAACGGTCGATCTTATCCACAGGAAGCGGATTGACGACTGTAAGTCGGAGGTGGGAAATATCATCTGGCAATATGGGATCAACAAGATTGGATGGAAAACCCGATGAGATCACCCCGATATTTCCTTTTTTCTCATAGGAGTTCAATTTAGATCTTTCTGCATATTTAGTCATTTCAGGATAGGGATCCGCATGAAATCGCTGGTGTTTTCCAAGCATGGTCAGATGCCAGATATTCTTATCGATCTTTTTTACCTGAACAGCGTCGTTTTTCCTGGTAAAAGTGCCTTTACTTTGTAATAACCTGTCAGTAACCCTGATTATTACCGGAGTACTTGTTTTTTCAGATAATTTATAGGCCTCTATAACGCTAAGATACGCAATTTCCGGGGTCGCAGGATCAAATACCGCAACTTCTGCTATCAACCCATAGAATCGTGAATCCTGCTCATTCTGGGATTTTCCTATTCCGGGGTCATCGCCTGCGAAGATCACAACTCCTGCCCCGATCGTATGAGTAATTGAGTTTACCAGAGGATCAGAAAGGATGTTCATGCCCACATGTTTTGTAATAACAGCACTTCTCACCCCGCATACTGATGAGCCAAGGGCTATCTCGAGTGCGACCTTCTCGTTTACAGACCATTCGTGCCTGATTTTTTTCCCGACTGACTCAAAAAGATCGGTGATCGGATATCCGGGAACGCCCGTCACAATTTTTGCGCTGCAATCGACAAGGCCGCTGACTATGGCTTCAAGACCATTCATAGATATACCGAATCGTCATTTCGTGAAAACCATGGAATGGCTGCAAGTGCCCCGATTATGCCTTTTCCATCGATCCAGATCTCTACGCCGTTTTGCGCCGCTGTTTTTAGCGTCAATTCCTTTGTGATCATTTTAGTACGGCAAATTTTGCTGTATTCCATAAGACCTGAGGCATCAAAATCATTCAGGACTACCATTCCAGTTTCAGAGGATACGCTGTATTTCAAAAGGCCATCTTTTATTTTTTCAAGCAAGTCTTCCTTTGATCCTTTAACACAGGCAAATTCAAGCACAGTCCCAACGCAGTTCTGTGTTTTGTCAGGAACTGGAAAAAGCTGGACAAGTGTATGGGAAATATATTTGTGTTCCTGGGAATCAAGAGATGCTGCAATATTATGGGCAAGTGTCCATGTCGCACCTACTTCTTTAGAATCAGTATTATCCATTCCCACAAGGACCCGTTCCCTCCGCGGGACAACTATGGTGCCGCTTGCGCGTTTCCCCCCACCTGATTCGGATATGTTATTTCGGATGACCCCGTCGGCATTTGCCCTGCATGTGGTCGCACCAACGCCCCCGCCGCCAAGACCGCTGTAGGTGATTTCGATCTCATCGCCGTTGACGATCACTGATTCGATACCTGCAGCTGCTGTTGATGATTGAAGCGCAAGATTAGAACTTCCCACCCTGACAAGGTATCGCATCATATCTCCGACAGCGCGGCCTTTTATGACGAGAGGGCTTTTTGAATAATGGTACAGCGCCCAGGCTGAACCTCCATAGCAACTGGAATGTTCCATTATTTCCACGAGTTCATTCTTGCGGTCTGCCACTGCGTAGATACCCTTATACCGGATATTGTATGGGTCTATAAGATGCATGTCTTCTGTGATGTCGAATTGGAATAAAGCTTTTTTCTTATCAAGAATAACTTTTAATATCCGTATCCCCATTTTACCCCCCAAGATGCTAAAACGTGAAGATATCCTCATAGAAGCGCTTCCCTATATTCGCCAGTTCCATGACTCAATGATGCTGATCAAGATGGGAGGACATGCCATCGTCAACCCTGAAATAATGGAAAAAATAGTGCAGGATATCGTCCTTCTTAAATTTGTGGGCATCCATCCTGTGATCGTGCACGGCGGGGGGCCTGAGATCACCGACAAAATGGAGCGAATGGGAAAAAAGGCTGAATTTGTTTCTGGATTAAGGGTCACGGATGATGAGACCATGGAGATCGCACGGATGGTGCTGGTTGGAAATGTGAACAGTAAAATAGTCTCACTTATCAGCAAGCATGGGGGGAAAGGGATAGGTTTATCAGGCAGCGACGGAAGGCTCATAGTTGCAAAAAAACTTGCTCTTAAGAAAGTCACAGTAGAAGGGGTCGATAAAATGGTCGATCTTGGCTGGGTGGGCGAAACCGAGTCCATCAACCCTGAAGTGGTCATGATACTTGCCGGTAAAGGATATATTCCGGTCATTTCACCCATTGCCACTGATGAAAAAGGCAACGACCTGAATGTAAATGCAGATACTGTCGCAGGAGATATCGCATCTGCCATCGGGGCAAGGAAACTGGTCTCATTGACCGATGTGCCCGGTGTTCTTCGTGACCCGAAAGACCCGAAAACCCGTATTTCAAGGATAGCATATAATGAAATTGATAAACTTATTGCCGATAATATCATAAGCGGCGGCATGATACCAAAGGTATTGTCCTGTGCTGTCGCTCTTAAGGGCGGTGTAAGCCAGGTTCACATTATCGATGGTGGAAGCCCGCATTCCCTCCTGATCGAGTTGTTCACGAATGAAGGAATCGGCACGATGATATATAAAAAAGAGTGAATTATTTTGACTGAAAAAGAAACAAAAATTGAAAAGGTTAAGGAAATAGAAGTTATACCTAAAACACCGGCAGAGAAGAAGCGATCATTGATCGAAGGAATTAAGAAAACAGTGGCCCCTGCATTTATCAGTGCGTTCTTTGCATTGATATTCAAATTCAAGTTCGGCAGTGCATCAGGGGATACATTCAATTTACCATGGTTTTATGTATTCCTGCTTGTAATTCTTGTTTCATATTACATCCAGAAATTAGCATATCCATATATTGGAGTTCAAGTCAAGGTTTTTGAAACAAAGGACTGGTTGTATGTGGAATTCCTGACAGTAATATATTTCTGGGTATTCTGGACGCTTTTATTGAATTGAAAAGGTGTTTTTATGCGACTCGCTGTTTTAGATCGTGACAGATGCCAGCCAAAAATGTGCGGGATCCAGTGCATTAAGTTCTGCCCCAGGGTAAGGACCGGGGATGAGACCATAATACTCGGGGAAGATGGAAAACCGGTGATTTCAGAAGAATTATGTTCCGGGTGTGGAATATGTGTCAATCGATGTCCTTTCGGTTCAATTATGATCATCAGCCTTCCTGAGAAACTTGAGGAAACAACACACAGGTATGGCAAGAACGGTTTTTCATTATATGGTCTTCCCGTACCTAGCGTGGGAAAGGTCACAGGTATCCTTGGCCCTAACGGTATTGGAAAAAGCACTGCCATAAATATACTGTCAGGTGTGTTGAAACCAAACCTGGGGCGCGGAAAGATAGGGTGGGAAGAGATCCTGGAATATTATTCCGGAAGCATGATCCACGATTATCTTCTCAATGTTTCCCAGAAAAAAGTCAAGACTTCACAAAAACCGCAATATGTGGATATGATCCCAAGGAAATTCAAAGGGAGCGTATCCCAGCTTCTGTTAAAAACAGATGAAAGGGGCATACTCAAGGAACTTATCGCCAAACTTGATATTTCAGATATCATGGAGCACAAGATCGAAGAATTAAGCGGCGGTGAACTCCAAAGAGTTGCCCTTGCAGCATGTGTGGCGAAGGATGCTGATTTTTATTTTATTGATGAAATAAGTCCGTATCTTGACATTTACCAGAGAATAAAGGCAGCCCAGTTGATCCGGGAACTTGCAGTGGATAAAGCTGTGATGGTGGTGGAACATGACCTTGCCATCCTTGATCTTCTTGCTGATGTTGTCCATGTTGCTTATGGCACACCCGGGGCATTTGGTGTTATAACTCATCCAAAAGGTGTGCGTGTCGGTATAAATGAATATTTGAAAGGATTCCTGCGTGAGGAAAATGTGCGCATAAGGACAGAAGCTATCAAATTTGACGTTCATGCGCCTCAGACAACCAAAGAGATCACATCTTTATTGTCCTTTGGAAAATTCATGAAGAAATATGATAGCGGATTTGAGCTTGTGGCAAATGGCGGAGACATCCGAAAAAGCGAAGTAACCGGAATAGTTGGACCAAATGGTATTGGAAAATCCACGTTTGTTAAGATACTGGCAGGTGAGTTCGAACCAACTGTGGGTAAGATCGAAATGAAGATCAAGGTCTCATACAAACCCCAGTACATAAAAGCGGAAGATCCCATCCTGGTCTCTGATTACCTGCAATCCCTCAGCAAACAGGTAGGTACGAGTTATTATGAGACCGAGATAATAAGACCATTACAGCTTGAAAGACTCATGAAACAAAAGCTTGATGATCTAAGCGGCGGCGAACTCCAGAGAGTCGCAATAGCAGCGTGCCTTTCAAGAAAAGCAGACCTGTATCTCCTTGATGAACCCTCGGCACATCTTGATGTTGAACAAAGAGTGCTTGCCACAAAAGTGATCCGCAGATTTGCTGAGAACAATAAGGTCACAGCGATGGTGGTTGACCATGATATTTACATGATCGATATGCTAAGTGACAGGCTTCTTGTTTTTGAAGGCGAACCCATGAAAAGAGGTGAAGTGCACGGGCCTTTTGACATGCGTTTGGGTATGAACAGGTTCCTGAAAGGCATAGGAATAACCTTCAGGCGCGATGAGGAGACAAAGAGGCCCAGAGTTAATAAGCCTGACTCCCAGCTTGACAGGACCCAAAAGTCAGAGGGAGAGTATTATTATAGCATAGAGAAATAAAGTAATGAAAAGTTATTAATTTATCAAAAACATATAAAAACGAAGAGAGGAGTAAATAATGAATAACGTGTCGTTGATCTCGTTCAAAGTAGGTGGCTTTGTATTATTTGGATCGATCGGGCTCTATTTTGTCACTAAGATATGGACAAAATGGCAAAAAATGGATATGGATATTATCAAGGCTCGAGTTTTTCTTAACAGGAAGTTCCTGAAAAGGAACTGGCAATATATATTTCTATCAGGCGCCTCCCAGGTAACACATCAATTTCTTGATGTATCTATATTTATGAATTATGCTGGCGAAACGTTTTTGACGGACACAATATCCAGTTTTTTAGAATTAATGGCTCTTGTTTTTCTTGTCCTTCTCACCTATCAATGGTATAATTTGATACTTTACAAAAAATAAGGCCATTATCGCATTATCACGATCGTCGAGTTCCCAGCTTCCAGGATATCAACAGCTTTACCCTTAAGCAATCTTTCTTTTTCAATAGTGAAACAGGATAAGTCAAGGGTTATCTCTTCATCCTCGACCTGAATAGTAATGCTTCCTATATCCGAAAGCTTCATATCAGCATTTACAAGTGCCTCTGCAATGGATTTTGCCTTATTCCTGTAAGTTTTGCCAAGCACTTTCATATTGGGTTTTATCTCCCTGGGGACAAGTTCAAAATCCGGGGTCCCTGGTCTAAGTCTTATAGTCGAATTGGACGCGCCGGCGATATCTGACGCATCTGTGATCGTGGAATATATCTCTATTTCCTTAAGCGAGGCATTCAGGGGCATTCCGTGTTCAGCTTTATACCGTCGAATAGCTGAAGTTATCTCTTTTATCATCTCACCTGTACTTTCAGCACCAGCATCAATGCGAGATTCATTAACATCTGGCCATGACTGAAGATGAATACTTTCCTGCTTGATATGTGAATATATCTCCTCTGAAAAATACGGAAGGAACGGAGCAAGGAGTTTTGAGATGGTTTCAATGGCCACAAAAAGAGTGTATTGTGCTGCCTGTTTTCCTTCTCCATCCTCACCATAAAGCCTTGATTTTGCCAGTTCAATATAATTATCCGCAAGAATATCCCATGCAAATCCTCTGATCGCCTTGAATGTCTCATCGAACTGATATGCATCCATCTTTTCGGTGGTTTCTTTCACGAGCCTGTTCAATTTGCTGATAAGCCAAAGGTCAATGGGAGTAAAAGATGCAGGTTTATCTGAAATGTGGGGGAGCGAGAACCTTACAATACTCCACATTTTTTGTAAGAAACGTGATCCTGCGACAACATCTTTCCATAAGAAAATAATATCAGAGCCTGTTGTCCCACCTATTGCAGCCCATTGCCTGAATGCATCAGCACCGTGCTTTACTATGACTTCTTCTGGTATCACGAAGTTATCACGGGATTTGCTCATCTTGTGGCCATCCTCACCCAGCACCATCCCATTGAGGAGAATGGTATCCCATGGCCTCTTATCAAGAAGCGCTTTTGACCTCAGGATCGTGTAAAATGACCAGGTTCGGATAATATCATATCCCTGGGGACGAAGCTGCGCAGGAAGCAGCAGCGGATGATCACTTAACCAGCCTGAAACATGAAGTGCGGAAATCGAGGAATCCATCCAGGTGTCAAGGACATCTTCTTCTCCCCTGAATTGAGATGAACCGCATTCACAGGATTCAGGTGGCTGGGTCTGAGTTGGATCAAGGGGCAGCCATTCTTCCTTTGCGACTTTTGTTTTACCACAGTCTGAGCAATACCATGCGGGGATAGGCGTCGCAAAGATCCTCTGTCTTGAGATGCACCAGTCCCATTCCATAGTGCCTGTCCAGTTCTCAAGCCGCACTTTCATATAATCGGGTATCCAGGTCACCTCGTTAGCGGTATTCAGGATATCTTCCTGTTTTATCTTAACGAACCACTGCCTCTCTGAAAGGATTTCAATAGCTGTTTTGCAGCGCCAGCAAAGTCCCACGTTCTGGGGCAGGTCTTCCTGTTTATAAAGGAGCCCGCTTTCTTTCATATCAGAGATAATGGCTTTCTTGCATTCTGTTGTGCCCATTCCTTTATATTTTCCTGCAAGCTCTGTCATCTTCCCGGTCTTATCGATCGCTTTTCGAAGCGGGAGGCTGTGCTCTACCCACCACCGAACGTCCTGTTTGTCACCGAACGTGCATATCATGACCACCCCTGTACCGAAAGTGGGGTCAACGTTCTTATCCGCTATGACCCTGACGTTATGACCAAAAACCGGTACTTTTACCTCAGTATTCACATAATCGCCATATCTTTCATCATCAGGATTCACTGCTACGGCCACGCATGCTGCAAGCAGTTCGGGTCTTGTGGTTGCGATCTTGAGTTTGTCAAAATTAAGATAATTAAGGTGAGTGCTTCGTGAATCATATTCCACTTCGGCAAAAGCGATAGCAGTTTCGCATCGGGGACACCAGTTCACGGGATGGTTCTGCTGGTAGATCATGCCGCAGTCGTGCATCTGGACGAATGAACGCTGCGTTTTCCCGAAATATGCAGGTTCCATAGTTATGTATTCGTTGCTCCAGTCTATGGAAAATCCAAGACGCCTGAGACTTTTTCTCATACGTGTGATGTTCGTTTCTGTCAGTTCCACGCACATGCGCCTGAATTCTTCACGCGATACCTGGCTTTTGGTGATGCCGTGTTTTTCCTCGACTTTTACTTCAGTGGGAAGACCATGGCAGTCCCAGCCTTCCGGAAACATCACATTAAATCCGCGCATCCTCTTGTAGCGCGCCACAAAATCGATATAACACCAGTTAAGAGCATTGCCGATATGGAAATTCCCGGTTGGGTATGGGGGTGGCGTGTCGATTATGAACTGGGGTTTATTTGAGTCCCAGTCGAAATAATACATGGAATCCTGCCATGTGTTCATCCATTTTTCTTCGAGGGTATTATGATCATATTCTTTCGGGAGTTCCATAGTTCCGTTTTGATTAATTGCATGATTAATAGAATTATCGGTTTGCAAACATTGATCCAAAAAGAGAAATAATAAAAAACAGTTTTCGTGCTTTTTAATTATCTCCCGGAAATTCTTTTGACGTTCGTAACAACAAAACCATCGGTATTCGATACCACTGTATCGAAACGTACCATGTTGTCCTTAATGATATTTGGAAGAACCCCTCTTGATTTTTGTATATACAATGTTTGTTGTCTTGTAAAACCTTCCAGAGCCCATTCGAATACGAGTACGCTATCGGCTATGTCCATGATCTCTTCTTCCTGGTTCTTTCTAAATATCCCTGACCCCAGCGTAAGGAAGATCAAACCATCCCATTTTTTGGATCTTTTTTGAAGCTCCTCAATAAAATATAGAAGGTCTGTCCATTCTAAACAGCAGACTCTTCTTAGGCTTGCAAGTGAATCAATTATGACCAGCCCGTTACGGGCATTAAATTCAAGTGTGGAAATGAGTTCTTTTAATATCAGTTGCTTTCCTTCATCTTTTGTACCTTTGATACCCTTCCAGGTATTATTTATCTGGGGGGTTGTGCACTCAGGATAAAATGATGAGAGATCCTTGAACACAAAACCTTTATTATCAAAAGCCTCGAGGAAACCCACAGGAAAGGAGTGCTCCAATTCTTTTCTGATATCATCTTTGGAGTAAGAAAAAGAGATATAACAAACCGTATCAGGAAGTTTCAGATCTTCATTGATGGACATAAAAGATTCAAGTTGTTTCCTGGTCGATCCATATAATTCAGTATTTGATCTTAGCAGGGAGAGCATAGATAATGATGTATATGCAAATTCAATATTCCCTGCCCCTGTCTCACCCATTAGCAAAATAAGAGAACCGGAAGGAAAACCTCCCCTTATGATCGTATCAAAAGAGGCAATTCCCGTTGGTATTTTGATTAACTTTCCCTCTGGCGGGATTGTTTTAATAATTGTTCCCTGGTTCAACATGAGTATTGTATGATTATTATTACCATATAATAAGTTTTATTGTCATGCATGCCCCTCATTTCCTTGATCATACGATAAATATAAATATTACCCTCACAATGATAGTTATTATCATAATGCAAAATCGGCATTATTCACGGAGCAAAATATATGCAATTACAAAAAAAAATATTACGAATAAATGATGAAGGTGTTTCACCCGTTATTGGTGTAATCCTTATGGTCGCCATAACTGTCGTAATGGCTGCTATAGTGTCATCCTGGTCTTCAGGAGTTAAAGCGCCGGCCACCCCCACAACAGTTGGACTTGACATTTCAAGAAGTACATATAATGTCTCTGTTCTTGTAACATCTATTGATCCGTCAAGCGCCGCACCCATACCGTCATTGAATATCAGCTACCGAAACCTGACATCAGGTAACTACGATTACGTTACAATTACAAATGCGGACGTTGGAGACTTTGAGGATTTCAATACCAGCAGTACTACTTTAACGCGTGTAATGGTTTCAGCCACTTACAAAGACAATTCAAAGAAAGTATTGTATTCACAGGATGTCTGAAGCTCTCAAACTTTTTTTTCTTTTAATTTTTGTTTATTATGTAATTGATCTGAAAAGTAAATAGGCTATTGCAGTCATAACTATACTGTGCTTTAATCCAAGTCTTGCATCCTGGTTGGCAATTTGTCCGGCCATAAGTCCTGAGAAAAAACCTTCAATAACAGATGCATGAAAAAAAAGCATTATGAACAGGGCTTTATCAACACCTGAAAATGCGATATTCCCGGCTCCCAGATCTGGTACCCCTTCAGGAGGCAGATCAGGCATCTGAGGCAAGAAACCGGTAACTATCGACCAGGAAACATATAGAAACACAAAAAATGCTATATAAAGTACATAAATATGCATCCTGGTTGACTGGATGCGGTCTTCATCCATATTTCTTGAGATCTGCGCATCCTGTGCTGTAATTATGAGCGTATCCTTAATATTTCCTGTCATCTTGACAGCATTTTCAAAAAGAACCACAACCCTTTGCACAGCCATGGTTTTGATCCGGTTTCCAAAATTTCGGAATGTTTCTGTTAAATTGCCCCTTAATTCAAGGTCAATATTCATTTTATTTATCTCATTGTTAAGGATACCAAGATTTGTCGAACCGACCTTTTTTAGAGATGTGCCTATTGTCAGGCCTGAATCATGAAGACTTACCAGCCTGTTTAAGAACTCGGGGAAATTTTCATTTATCTGAATGATCTTTCGAAAATGCATTTCCACAAAGATAGAATATGGAATAATTGCGATAAATACACTGAATATTATATAGTCGTCTATTTCATTTATTGCCTCAAAGAACCCTATATTAAAAAAATCATATGTAGAGATAATAAAAAATATGATCGAAATCGGGATTGAAAAAAACATGACTCTTTCAGGCACTTCAACTAATTTCTTAAATGGATTCTGAATTATATCATTTATTTTCATCCTGAATCGTCCCTGCTGGATACGAAGATGTTTTTCCTCTACCGTAGTTCTTGATTCAAGTTCAATAGATCCTGTGTTCAAACCTTTTGATAAAGATGAGATCAAAATGATGAAAATGAAAGCTCCGACAGGTATGAAAATGTATACCATCAAATAGAGAAGAAAATAATCCATGCTCCCCATTAATCCAAGTACCACAAGAAGAACAATTATAAAAAGCGGGCCTACTGCAAAACCGGTTACATACACTTCAGAGAATAAACCGAGCGTTTCCATGTAAGCTTTATTTTCATTTATAGCTTTTATTCTGAATTGTTCGGACTTGTTTAAAAAAAAAGCAGACACATCTCCACCACTTGAAAGAATTGTGGAAAGTCCTTCAAGAAAGTTTTTGAAAGATTCAGATGGTGTTTGTGCAGCTGAATTCTTAAGGGCGGTCTTAATATTGTTATTCAGCAGTTTTGCCTCGATCAGAGTTCCCTCGACTTCCCGGGACACTTCACCGAAAAGCTTTCTATTATTGCTTATTATTTCAAAAGAAACAAGAATATCGTTGCTTCCCCGGCTTAAAGCATGCATCAGCGCCACAGCGTGTGGGAGAATAATATCGATCTGCCTCCCCCGCAGATTTGCAGTAATTTCCGGATATAAAATTATCAGTTTAAATAATGCAAAACTAAAAATAACAGATGATAAAGAAATAATTAGCAGGTTATATGGAAAAGGAGGTGATCCGGGGATAGTACTGAACAAGAAATATGACAATATACCCAGGGGAAGTAATGACAGTATCGAAATAAGGTAAGCTCTTGAAATATAGATATCAAAAGGAACACAAATGCGGCTTTTTAAAAGTTGTTCTTCAAGTTTGTGATACTCACTAAATCTTTTCTTGCTCAGATCCCCGAATATAAGATATGATATCCTGTCAATATTACCTATCATTTGTTTCCACCGATCAGGGGTTTTCCTTCCTTTATCAATTCAAGGACATTTGCCGGATCTGAAGCATACATCTGGATCACAGTTGAGAAATCCCTGTAATCACCAATATCATTATCGACCACATATTGGATAACTGCCATGCGATTCTCCATTTCTTTCTTGAGCTGTTCTATTTCCCACCCGCGGTTGATCATTATATTGTCAAGAACTTTGGATGATCCACTCTTTTCCATAGTGTCGTGGGAAGCATTCCACTTATAAAGTTCCTGGATACTCACATTTCCGGTGGATGAATCCACCCCCACGAACTCAGATAATGTATCCATACGCCTCACCCTTTTTCTTCCTACCTGCCTCATTACCTGCACGACCATGATGTCAAGAGCGGTAAGCATCATAAGAGGGATGTTTATGGGTTCATGAAGAAGCCGGTTGACAGCAGTCTGGACGCTGCTTGCATGCATTGTCGAATATGTTGTATGCCCTGTACTCATAGCCTGGAATAATGTGTATGCTTCCTTGCCCCTGACTTCTCCCATTATGAGATATTCGGGTCGCTGCCGAAGAGCAGAACGAAGCAGTTCAAACATGTCTATTGACTGTGATTCCTGCCCTGTGAACGTCTCTCTTACAAGCCCCGGTATCCAGTTCTTGTGGAATAGTGTTATTTCCCGCGTATCCTCTATTGTAATGATCTTGGATTCCGAAGGGATAAATTGTGAAATTGCGTTTAATGCTGTGGTTTTTCCCGAAGCTGTCCCCCCAACCAGGATTATGCTCTTGTTATTTTCAACAGCCAGCCACAGGTACGCCATTATTTCGACACTGTATGTACCATATTTGATAAGTTCTGAAGGGCTGAAAGGATCCTCCCTGAATTTTCTTATAGTTATCGTTCCCCCGCGGGTTGTTACTTCTTTTCCAAGCGTTGCCTCAAGACGGGAGCCATCAGGGAGAGTCGCGTTCATTATAGGAAAACCAAAAGAGATGGATTTACCTGTTAGCTGGGCAAGCTTCAATACCATCTCGTTAAGTTCTGATTCAGTAAATGTAATGTTCGTTTCTATATTGGAATATTTTCTGTGATAGAGAAATATGGGAGTATCAGCGCCCACGCATGAAATATCCTCTATCATGGGATCTTTCATCAGGGCATCGATTTTTCCATATCCAATATAGTTAATTTTTATATGGTACCATATTTTAAAGATGGATTTTTGGTCAAGTGAAATACCATATATATATAATATTTTAATATAATTATTGTAAAGAACAAGTTCCTTATTCAGATTATTGAAATCGATCTTTTGCTCAAGAAGAAAGATCTTAAGATTATTTGAAATGTGTTGGAATAATGAGGTTTCAAAATCGTCAAGTTTGGGTTCTGAATAAAAATAGAGTTTCTTCTGTGTCTTGCTGTTATGCAGGATCGTCACCAGGACAAAAGGACGCAGGATCCACTCCTGTTCCACTATGTCTAAATCCTTCTGTGGTTCAAAAACGGTTATTTCGCCAAATCTTGTAGGATCATAAGAGGGTACTTCCAAGACCTCTGAAAGGTTAAATTTTTGATCTTTTTTCAATTCATGGAATTTTTTTTGAAGAAATTGTGATAATAATCTTATCTCTGATGAGACCTTTTTCATACCTGTCAAAGGCGGATCATTTGAACCTGTTGGCTCGGTTTCTATTTCCTGAGCTCCTGCATTATCGGGAATATTATTATCCACTATGAATCCTCTTTATTGATATATGACGATGAAACCATTAAAGTCTCCATATCATTATGATAATAATTACTTTAAAGCATAAAAATTTATCCGTTGCTTTTTTGAAATAAATATCCTTGCTTTTAGCTTCGTAAGATCTATCAGCAAATGTTTATTGAAATTAAATAATAATAGACATTAAAATTAATATAAAAAAAAATGTGCCGGATACTTCCCAAAAAGTATCCGGCCTTCGACAATTTACATCATATAGTTCTCAGGTCCACCCATTGGCATTTGCATATCGCTCTTCTTCTCAGGAATTTCAGCTACAAGCGCTTCTGTGGTTAACATGAGTCCTGCAATGCTGGATGCGTTCTGAAGTGCACTTCTAACCACTTTTACAGGGTCGATGATGCCTGCTTCGATCATATCCTTGTACTCATCTGTTTTTGCATCGTAACCCATATTTGGATTTGATTCACCCTTGAGCTTTTCAATAACTACTGAGCCTTCCTTGCCCGCATTTGTAGCGATCTGTTTTAAGGGCTCTTCGATAGCGAGGCGGATAATATCAACACCTATCATCTGGTCCCCGACAAGTTGGAGGGAATCGAGAGACTTTGCAGCCCGCAAGAGAGCAATGCCTCCGCCTGCCACAACGCCTTCCTCAATAGCGGCTTTTGTTGCATTCAAAGCATCATCTATTCTCATCTTCTTTTCATTAAGTTCGGTCTCAGTAGCAGCTCCTACGTTGATTACTGCCACGCCGCCAGATAATTTGCCCAGGCGCTTCTTGAGGTCGGTCTTCTTGTAATCCGATTCCTCAAGCTTCAGGCGCCCTTCGATTATGGATACACGCCTGTCAATCTCCACTTTCTTTCCCTGCCCTTCGATGATGATGGTCTTGTCCTTGCTTACTCTGATCTTCTTGGCGCTTCCAAGGTCTGATAGTTTGGTATTCTCAAGTTTCATCCCGAGTTCTTCGCTGATGACTTTGCCGCCGGTGAGTGCTGCAAGATCTTCCAGGATCTCTTTTCGTTCATCGCCAAAGCCGGGGGCTTTGATGGCACATACTTTCAATGTACCACGAATGATATTTATTACGATCGTAGCAAGTGCCTCTCCATCCAGGTCCTCGGCAATAATAAGCAGAGGCTTATTCTCTTTTACGACTGCTTCAAGGACAGGAAGGAATTCTTTCATGGCGCTGATCTTCTTATCGAATAAAAGGATCATTGGATTTTCTAGAACAACTTCCATTCCTTGTTTATCTGTTACCATATATGGTGAGATATAACCCTTCTCAAGCTGCATCCCTTCTACGACTTCAAGTGAGGTCTCCATGGATTTTGCCTCTTCGACTGTTATGACTCCGTTTGCGCCTACTTTTTCCATGGCGTCGGATATGAGGTTGCCTATTTCTTCATCGTTGTTGGCTGAGATCGTAGCGACCTGTGTGATCTTTTCTTTTGTCTTGACATCTTCGCTCATTCCTTTTATGTTTTTTACAACTGCATCTGTTGCTTTGTCGATGCCACGCTTTATCTCGATAGGATTTGCGCCAACCGTAATGAATTTCATTCCTTTATGGAGTATCGCCTGTGCAAGAAGCGTCGCCGTCGTTGTGCCGTCGCCTGCTACATCCTGGGTCTTTGTTGCAACTTCCTTCACAAGTTTGGCTCCCATGTCCTCGTAAGGGTCTTTAAGGTCTATTTCTTTGGCGATGGTCACACCGTCATTTGAAATTACAGGGCTTCCATAGCTCTTTGAAAGAACTACGTACCTACCCTTTGGACCGAGTGTTATTTTTACTGTATTTGCAAGCTGGTCAACCCCTCTTAAGAGCGCATGCCTTGCATCATCATTGAAAATTAATTGTTTTGCCATGTTATCCCTCTATTTTAGCGATCACGTCTTTTGATTCAAGTATGAGATATTTCTCCCCATCAAATTCAAGTTCTTCTGAACTGTATCCTGAGTATAATATTACATCCCCTTTCTTTATCGGGAATTCTTTATCGTCAACTGTACCTACTTCAACTACTATACCCTGCTTTTTCTTCTCTTTTGCGGATTCGGGAATATATATCCCACTTTTAGTTCTCTCTTCTTCTTTTACTGGTTTTATTAAAACTCGTTTGCCTATTGGTTTTATTTTCATATAGATACCTCTTTTAAAATCTAATATACTTCCTCGTCTACTGTTCTCCTTTTTTGAACTCCGAAAGCCTGTACATAATAATGCATGTACGAGGCTTTTTGATTGTTTGCAGTTCTATATATAATTTACTATTGTGAAATTTGAAAATAAGAAACCGCAGATAAACGCAGATAAACGCAGATTTGTGATAGCATATTTGCGTTCATCTGCGGTTTTTTGGATCCTATTTATTCAGTGTAGGATAATTCCCCATGGAAATGTTCATCAAGTCCCTGTTCTTCCACCTCTTTAGGTACGCGAAGCGACATAGTTTTGTCTATGATGAAGAATATCACAAGAGTTATTATGAACGCATAGATCGAGGCAAAGGCGACAGATGCGACCTCTTTTACAAAGAACGTGGAGTTCCCATAAAAAAGACCATTTGCGCCAGCTTCATTGACCGCAATCGAACTGAAGATTCCAAGGAGGGTTATTCCAAGGAACCCACCTATACCATGAACACCCCATACATCCAGCGCATCATCCCATTTCTGTTTGTTCTTGAACATTACTGCAAGGTAACAAATGATCCCTGCAAGAATACCGAACAACATAGACAGACCTGGAGTAATATATCCTGCAGCAGGAGTGATCACAACCAACCCGGCAAGACCGCCTGTCAGGAATCCAACGAACTTGGGTTTTCCCTCCAGGCGCCAGTCCATCAACATCCATGCAAAAGAGGCAAAACCGCCCGCTATCGCGGTGTTTAGAAATGCGACAACTGCAATATCATCCATAGCAAAGGCATTTCCGGCTGTAAAACCGAACCAGCCAAACCACAGGATAGCCATTCCGATCGCGATAAGGGGGATGCTGTGGGGCTTGTCCCTGACTTTTCTGCTCCCCAGGTAAAGGACACTGGCAAGTGCGCTCATTCCGGCAATGGCATGGACAACAATACCTCCTCCAAAATCCTTTACACCCCACTGCATCAATGCACCTCCACCCCAGACCATATGGACCAGCGGATAGTAGATGAAAAGCTGCCATGCGATGAGAAATGCCAGGTATGATTTAAATTTAACGCGATTCGTAAATGCTCCCGTGATCAGGGGCAGTGTGATTACTACAACCATCAGCTGGTAGGCAAGGAAAATATAAAGTGGCAATGCCGGGCTTACTGGTGATGGAGTGGATGCTGAGATATTCATGAGAAATGCGTTGTTGAGGTTCCCGATTATACCATAAACATCTCCGCTGAAAGAGAGAGAATAGCCTACAAAAACCCACATGATCGTGGAGATGCCAAGAGCTACAAAACTTTGCATCATGATCGTAATTGAATTCTTGCGGTCAACAAGGCCACCATAGAAGAACGCCAGACCCGGGGTCATTACCATGACCAGGCAGGTCGCTATCAGTATAAAAGTCATATCAGTTGTATTGAAGGCTGGATCTAACATTTGATTCACTTATCCTGCGCATATTGCGGGCTTTGGGACAATATTCAACTACACTCCTTTCGTGGCCATTTAGGTTTAATATCATTTAATATTTCGATATAGCCAATTCTTCTGACATTATGAGCAA
>JAPMTR010000082.1 GCA_026552975.1 Candidatus Methanoperedens sp. | reverse complement strand
TTCTATGGGAATTAATGATATATATGGGAACAGGTATAATTTTAAATTTCTTCAGTTTAATCCGTTATGAAAATTGAAATGTCCGAAAGTCATGTATTAATATCGAGA
The DNA here is from genome assembly GCA_026552975.1 of Candidatus Methanoperedens sp. Taxonomy (GTDB): domain Archaea; phylum Halobacteriota; class Methanosarcinia; order Methanosarcinales; family Methanoperedenaceae; genus Methanoperedens. Next base: position 43,375 of record JAPMTR010000082.1, on the reverse strand, counting down.
TTGCTTTTTTTAAACACAAGATAAGGAAAATGAATCTTGAAAATGAAGGTCTTCTTCAGGCGACCAGGACAAAATCAGAATTCATTATGGCCATGAGCCACGAATTGCGTACTCCATTAAATTCGATCATTGGCTTTTCGGATGTTTTGAGGAGAAAAGATATAGGGGAATTGAACGATCTCCAGGAAAAATATATTGATAACATACATTTAAGCGGAAAAAATCTGCTCATGATCATAAATGATATCCTTGACCTTTCAAAAGTTGAAGCTGATAAGATCGACCTGTATATTGAAAAAATGTCATTGTCCGAAATTATTGATATATCGATATCTCTCATAAAAGATATCGCAAAACAGAAAAATATTCAGACAATTAAAGAACTTGATCCAGGATCAGACATATTGGAGGCTGATAAGGATCGCATCAGGCAGATACTTTTCAATATTCTCAATAATGCCGTAAAATTCTCCAAACCAGAGGGGAAAGTCACCATAACTTCAAGAAAAGAAGGTGATTACATCCAGATCTCAGTGATCGATAATGGAATAGGGATAAAAGAAGAAGATATTGGAAAGTTGTTCAAGGAATTTGAACAACTGGATAAAGGGATATCAAGAAACTACGGGGGTGCCGGGTTAGGGCTGATCATTTCAAAAAAACTGATCGAACTTCATGGGGGCAGGATATGGTTACAGAGCAAATATGGTGAAGGGACTACATTCACTTTTACATTGCCACTGAAATCAACATTTGTTCCTATAAAAGAAAAGAATGATTAAGGCCCAATGATCCTTTTTGCATATTCCACGACTATATCGAAATCCTGCCTGTTTGGTTCAAATTTTGCAAACTTCACCCGGTCGCACAGCATAAAACAATCTTTGACATCCTGCAAATGTCCTTCATTTTTTGACCCCTTTATGCTTCTTATTATCTCATTACTTGTAAGTTCGTGTATTCCTGCAGTTCCCTTAAAAAAGTATCTAACAGCATTTGAGGCTTCCATAAATGCTTCTTTTTCCCTGCCGTTATTGAACATACTTATCGCATTCTCAAGCATCGATAGGGCTTTTTGCTCTGGATCAAAAGAGGTATTCTCAATCTTTAAGACAGCAGGTTTTTCCTTGAGCCAGGATTTAAGAAAAATGTAAATCCCAAGCATTAAAATAAGTACTGCGGGTATCCAGTACTGGTATGCTGGTTCAGGCTCTTTCAATCGTATGTCTTTTATTTCACCTGCATCTGTCACATTACCTGTGATCGACGCATTTTTACCCTGCGAGTTGCTAAACAAATATTCAAAACTGCTAATATTTTGTTTGATATCTACATTCCTTGAAAATAGGTTGAATCCTTTATCATAAAGCGTCCTGTACATTTCCCTGAAAGTCTCATTCCGTTCGATTTCCTGCATAAGCCTCTTTATGTCTTCAGTACTCTGTTCCTGAATATTTTCCATCTTACCTGCGTTAATCCTGCCGCTTATGTTGGCGCTCTCCTCTCCTTTTTTGAAATTGTAATCAAAATTCCCGGTATCATTGGACTCAGGCTGGATATTCTGCCCTTCTGGCGTATATCCCTGCTTTTCAAGTTTTTCCTTCAGATTCTTGAATTCACTATTATTCTCGATCTTTTCTTTTAACTCCTGTTGTGATCTTTGTTGTTCCTGCTGCTGGCGCTCCATCTCCTTTTTGAGATTCTGCATATCCTGCGCCTCCTGTTGTATATCCCCGGGAGATGAAAGTGGCTGCTGGCTATTCTGGCCAGTCTGCTGATTGCCGCTGCTTATCGAAATTGAAGTTGAGCTGCTGGAGGAAATTGAAGTGCTTTGCATACTGACACCCCCGCAATTGTAGATCTTTGTGATCCCCTGCTGCTGTCCTGCAGTTTGGCCCTGTTTTATATTGATCTTTACAGGTTCAGACCTGACAGATTCCTGGGCACCTGTTTCTGGATTATTATAAGTCACTGTGGCCGGATCAAGTGTGAAATCCCCGGACGAATAAGCTATGGTAGGGAAGTCATAAGAAATACCTGAATGCGGTTTATCGGGCAGGGTATATTCATAACATTGGATCTCAAGCCCGCTACTACCCAGGATATTATTATCCTGGATCGTCAAAGGTATGGATCTATTAAAAGGATTGTCAAACTCAAGCGATATACTTATGCTGTCACCTGTTTTTATATCCGTATTGGGGATAACTTTGGTTACAGTTAATTGTTTTGCTGATGCTGTACAAGAAAATAATATCAATAAGCATAATGTTATAGTTATTATATTAATTAATATATTATATTTTCTCATCTTTTCACCTTCTTGCATCATGGTAAGATCCTGTATCTTCCGAACCTCAAATACAATTGGACGATCATAACCCCGATAGAAGCCAGGATTACCCAGTCTTTAATGCTTGAATCTTCAGTTTCTCGTTCTATTTTTTTGGGAAGCTCACTATAGATCTTCTCAAGTGTTGAACTGTCCACAGATTTAAAATACTGACCGTTCGTTTCCTGCGCTATTGTTTGCAATGTTGCCTCGTCAAGCTGGGCGTACTGGGGACGGCCAAAAGGATCATATCCAAGGATCACATTCTCGTTTGACCCAATTCCCACAGTATATACCTGGATATTATTTGTCTTTGCAAATGAAATTGCCAGCTGCGGACTTATCACTCCTGCGTTGTTGACCCCATCGCTCATAAGAATTATAACTTTTTTCTTATTGGGGATGGATGTAGCCATGTCCACTGCAAGCGCAAGTCCATCACCTAAAGCAGTCTGTCCTTCAGTCTGTCTTATTCCTGAAAGTTTCTCAAATACCTTATCTTTATAAGGTGAAAGATATGCCGAAGTGGTCGCACCGCTTGAAAAAATCACGATTCCGGAATTGTCCTTTATGCTCAATTCATCTATCAGGATCTTTGCGCTCTCTTTGGCAGCCTCAAGCCGTGTTGGTTTATAATCACTGGCCGCCATACTTCCAGAAACATCCATCACCATGACCACATTTACCCCTTCTTTTGTCTGGGAGAGGGGAATGTGCGGATCAGCAAGGGCGGTTATGAGCAGGGCGATCAAAAGGAGATTCAAATAGAAAAGGACGTCTTTTGCCTTTGATTTTCCAGCGCCTGCTTCTTTTATAAGCGATATATTACTGAATTTTATGGCCAGGGATTTTTTCTTTTTCAGGGATGTTCTGTAAAAGTACCAGATCACAGGTATCAGAATTAATGCAACGAACCAGTAAGGATTCAGAAAATTCATCGACTCACCCCACAGTTAAAGAATTTTAATACAGATTTGATCCAGTCATCTGACGTAGATATCTCTATCATACCTATTTCGAGGCGTTTTGTTAAATGGGATATTTTTTCGTTCCTGGATTTGACCAAATCTTTAAACTGCATCCTGAATTCAGGATCTCCGGTATCCACAAGAACCTGTTCGCCAGTCTCCTCGTCTTCAAGTTCGATCAGCCCTATGTCTGGAAGTTCATGTTCACGTATATCCCACAGCTTAACAGCTATAATGTCATGGCGATTTTTCAGTACCTGGAGCGGTTTTTTTAATTTTAGGGGATCATCCTGGAAATCCGAAATTACAAAAACAATGCTTTTTTTCTTAAGAATCCTGGAAAGCTTCACAAGGGGAACAGAAAGGTCAGTCCTGTCATGAACAGGATCATGAAATATCGCTTCCCTTATTATCCTGAAGCCATGTTTTTTCCCTTTCCTGGGCGGGATATATTTTTCAACGATGTCAGAGGTAAGCATAAGACCCACGTTATCATTATTCCTTATTGCAGACATGGCAAGGGATGCACATAACTCGATCCCGATATCTTTCTTAAGCGAACCTACTGTTGCGAATTCAGATGACCGCGATATATCAAAAACGATCATGATAGTCAGGTCGCGCTCTTCAATGAATTCCTTCACAAATGGATGGTTCATCCGTGCGGTCACATTCCAGTCAATAGTCCTGGGATCATCTCCCGCCTGGTATTCACGCACCTGCGAGAATTCAATTCCTGTCCCTTTGAACGCAGATAGATATGCACCGCTGATGAGTCCTTCCACTGGCCTGTTCGTTTTTATTTCGATCTGTCTTACTTTTGAGATAATTTGCGAAGTTGTTGGGCGTTCCATGATTTTACCCTTTCTTATTCGAGAAAAAATTAAAAGGTTTCATCTTTTAAGGGACAGGCACTTTTTCAAGGATCGAACTGATTATCTTATCTGTTGTCATTTCTTCGGCAAGAGCTTCATATGTCAGGATAATCCTGTGCCTGAGCACATCGGGGGCTATGTTCTTAATATCCTCAGGTATCACATATCCTCTTCCTGCAAGGAGAGCGCTTGCTTTTCCCCCCAGGGCGATATTTATGGAAGCACGCGGGGATGCGCCGTATTCAATGAAATTTTCAATGTCAAGACCAAATTGTTTTGGGGTTCTTGTTGCCATTACAATATCGGTTATATATTTTGATATTTTTTCATCCATATAGATACGATGATTGAAATCCTGTATCTCGATTATCCTTGAGGAGGAAATGACCTTTTTTATCTTTGACAAACCGACCCCTGCAACCATGTTCATTATCTCCTGCTCCTGTTTCTGGGTGGGGTAATCCAACAAGATCTTGAACAGGAAGCGGTCAACCTGTGCTTCAGGCAATTCATAAGTCCCCTGCGTCTCAATAGGGTTCTGGGTGGCCATTACAAGAAAAGGCCGCTCAAGGGGATGGCTCTCTTCTGAGATCGTGACCTGGCGTTCCTGCATGGCTTCAAGAAGAGCGCTCTGGACTTTCGGAGGAGCCCTGTTTATCTCATCGGCAAGGATAAAATGGGCAAAGATCGGGCCTTTTTTTGTTGAGAACTGGCACGTATTCTGGTTATAGATCCTTGTCCCGATGATATCTGCCGGAAGAAGATCTGGCGTGAACTGTATCCTTTTGAAGGATGCTTCTATAGTATCTGAAAGTGTTTTTATCATCAATGTTTTCGCAAGCCCTGGCATCCCCTCAAGGAGCACATGTCCATCTGCAACAAGTGCAAGGATGATCTTTTCAAGTACCATATCCTGGCCAATTATTGACCTGTGCATTTCTTCGATCATCGCTTCGAGGTCTTTTGAATATATGAGTGCCTGCTTGTTTAGTAACTGGATATCTTCGTTCATTTTGACCATCTCAATAAGTCTCTTAGAGTATTAACTTTGTATAGATGCAAAATATTTATTTTTTACTGTTTCTTTGAATAATATCTTTGAATAAATAAACGGTGCGATATCTTTTTATAGAACTATAAACATGAAACAACCCAGCATAAAGTCATATCCACTATTGGGAATGACGTATTTCATTTAATTATTATATAAAGGAGAATATTATGTCAGGTCAAACTAGCGGACAGCCGATCATCATCTTAAGACAGGGAACACAAGAAACAAGAGGAGAAGAAGCAAAAAGGAGCAATATCATGGCGGCAAGGGCAGTGGCCGATGCCGTTCGCACCACACTTGGTCCAAGGGGATTGGATAAGATGATCACTGACCCGGCAGGTCTTGTGATAATAACCAACGACGGCGCGACCATCCTTGATGAAATGAAGATTAAACATCCTGCTGCAAAATTGGTAGCAGAAGTGGCAAAGACCCAGGATGATGAAGTGGGAGACGGCACAACGACAGCTGCAGTTTTAACCGGGGAATTTTTAAAAGGCGCACAGGAACTCATGGAAATGGGAGTTCACCCAACAACGATAATCCATGGATTCACCCTTGCTTCTCATAAATCAAAAGAGATCCTTTCCGCAATGGCAACGAATTCTACAGACAAACACCTGAAAAAAATAGCCCAGACCGCGCTTACTGGTAAAGGTGTGGAATTCTCAAGGGAAAAACTCTCAGACCTCGTTGTTACAGCAGTTAAATCGATCGTAAAAGAAGAGAATGGCACAAAGAAAGTAAATATTAAGGACATCTCGATCGAACGACGCGGTGAAGGTTCTGTAGAAGACAGTGAACTCATCCAGGGTATAATCCTTGATAAGACAAAGACTCACCAGAGCATGCCTTCCAAGATCGAAAATGCAAAGATCGCGATCCTGGCTACACCCATCGAGGTCAGGAAAACTGAAAATAAATCTGAAATATCCATTGAAAATGTCGGACAGACCCGAATGTTCCTGGAACAGGAAGAAAGGCTCATCCGGGAAGCTTCAGACAAAGTGATAAAAAGCGGCGCTAATGTTGTTTTCTGCCAGAAAGGCGTTGATGACATGGCACGGTATTTCCTTGCCAAAGCCGGTATATTTGTGACACACAGGGTCAAGAAGAATGACCTGGTCAAATTATCACGGGCAACAGGCGGCAAAATAATAACAAGCCTTGACGAGATAACACCGGATACCCTTGGTGAAGCAGGTCTTGTTGAAGAAAAAATGGTCGGAAATGGTGAAATGATCTTCATAACAGGATGCAAGAACCCTGACACCTATTCAATTCTCTTACGCGGCGGCTCAGAACATGTTGTTATGAGCCTTGCCCGTGCAATGCATGACGCCCTGAGGGTCGTTGGAGTAGTTATCGAGGACGGCAAAATACTCGCAGGAGGCGGTTCACCAGAAGTCGAACTCTCTCTTCGTTTAAGGGAATATTCTGCCACTCTCCAGGGAAGAGAACAGCTTGCAGTCAGCAAATTTGCACAGGCGCTTGAGATAATCCCAAAGACTCTTGCAGAAAATGCGGGACTTGACGCTATTAATATGATCGTTGAACTGCGCAGCCAGCATGAGAATGGAAAAAAGACCGTTGGTCTGGATGTATACCAGGGCAAACCCGTGGATATGCTTGAAGCCGGTGTTATTGAACCGCTTCGTGTCAAGACCCAGGCGATCAGTTCTGCCACGGAGGCAGCATCAATGATCCTGAGGATCGATGATGTTATATCTGCAGCAAAAGATGCGAACCCGAAGAAGAAACCCGATCTTAGCGATATAGATTAGATACGAGATAGAACAAGGATACGTGTAATTATTTCAAAAAAAACCACAAAGAGCACAGAGTTCGCAGAGAAATTGTAACTCTGTGATCTCTGTGTCCTCTGTGGTTGATTATGCTTAACTATGCATTATCATATAATCCTCACTAAAGAATGTAACCTCAAATGTAATTACTGTGGGGGGGGAAGCGATACACATCCCAGGGAGATCCAGTATTCTCTGGATGATCTTAAAAAATTCATTTCTCAGGATAAAGACCCCATCCTGGAATTCTATGGCGGGGAACCTCTTCTTCGAATTGATGCCATGAAAAACATCATGGATTCAATAACTGATGTGAAATTTGTGATCCAGACAAATGGCATGAATCTTCATAAACTTGAATCGAAGTACCTGGAAAAGTTTAGTTCTATTCTTGTATCTATTGACGGAACAAAAGACGTCACGGACAAAGCTCGTGGAGATGGTGTCTATGAAAGGACACTTCAAAATATTAAGATCATCAGACAAAAAGGCTTTCGCGGGGATATAGTAGCACGAATGACCGTTGCCCAGGGAACAGATATTCGGGAAAATGTCATGCATCTTATAAATCTGGAAGATTGTTTTGATCATGTTCACTGGCAGCTTGATTTTGAAATGTTCTGGGAAGCATGGGAACATACGGTTGCGGGTCTTCCTGAATGGATCGATTCTTATAATTCAGGTATCTCATCACTTGTAGACTGGTGGATAAGCGAAATGAAAAGAACTGGCCAGGTGAAAGGAATAGTTCCTTTTATCGGTATAATGAATTCCCTTCTTCGCGGTTCGCCGGCGCGTCTTAGATGCGGCTCAGGCATTGATTTTTTTACGATCATGCCAGACGGAAGGATATCAGCATGTCCTGTTTCTATTGATTTTGATTTTTCGGTGATCGGCTCTATATATGAAGATGCCCCATCTAAACTTGTTGAAAGGACAAATGTAGGCGAACCCTGTACATCATGTGATGTTTTCAGTATATGCGGGGGAAGATGTCTTTTTGTGAATAGATCCCGGTATTTGCTCCGGGAAGATGGTTATACAATGATCTGCAAAACTGTAAAGCATCTTATTTTGGAAATGCAGAAAGCTATGCCGCAAGTCTGGGAACTCATTGATATCGGGGGTCTTTATCTGGTGGGTCTTGATTATCCAGGATTCAATAATGGATGCGAGATCATACCTTAAACCTGCTGAAATCAAAAAAATAGACTATAAGAAACAACTAAAAACAATTATACAATTAGACCAGTAAAACGGCTGCGGAATAAGCTACTACTAAGTATCTAATAAATTTTCCGATGAATACCAGAATTGAAAATATCCAGAACTTAAATCTCAAAATTCCGCTGGCTACAGTAATTGCATCCCCTATGAAGGGAAGCCATGTAAATAATAGAACGAATGAACCGTATTTTGAGAAGATCTTCTCTGCTTTTTCGATCTCCATAGTGTTAAACCTGAGATATTTTTCCGCGATCCTCCTCCCCTTCAGACCAATGTAATAACTCGTGCATGCCCCCAGGAAGTTGCCGATAGATGCTACCAATACCAGAGCGGGAATATTGAATTTCTTATAAACTAGAAGCACAAGTAGTCCCTCGCTCCCGAATGGGAGAATCGTGGAAGCCAGGAGGCTTGCAATGAAAAGACCGGTATATCCATAACCTATTAAGATTCCCTCGAGGGCTTCAAACATATGGCAAAATATACCTGTAAGATATAAAAACGATCGTATTAAATAAAGATAAATACTCATCTGTTGTTGAATCCTCTATAATCTACCGGGAGGATTATAATTGGAAGTTGATGAAATAATCAAGATATTGAACGAAGATTTTGTAAGAGAAATAGAAGCAACGATGATTTATGTCAGGAATGCATTCATTATACCGCAATGCGATCCGAGCCGGGTCACAGAAGCGATAGCTGTTGATGAAATGAGGCATATGAACTGGCTTGCCGATCTGATCGTAAAAAGGGGCGGGAAGCCAACAATGGAACATAAGGAGCTTGATTTTGGTAAAGATGATCTTGAAAGTCAGCTCCTAAAACAGGTGGAACTTGAGACAGAAGGGATCGAGAGATACAAACAGCAAATATCTGTGATAGACGATCCGGAAGTGGTTGGTGTTTTAAAGCACATCCTTGATGAAGAAAAGAGGCACAGGAAAGAATTCAGGATGAGGTTGGAAAAGATCAAGCATTAGACCGTTTAGATAATTTCAATTTTAATAGGAAAAAAATAAGAAAGAGGTTTAGAATTCTTTTATGATCCTAAACTCTTTGCGGACAAGGCACAATTATGGGACTAATCATTGTCTTCAATATAGTGTCTATTTTTATTAGAGATTCTCTTCAAGCTTACAGTTACAGTCTTATTACCAGTTACGTAGATTCTTCCCGCTGCTTTAAGATATCTATCCTTTGTTACATAATATGTATGTTTTCCAAAGGCAACACTCTTAAAGATGGCAATTCCATGATCATTCGTAAAGATCGTAACTCCATCCATTGACACCTTTGCATTTTCAATTGCTCGACCTGTTACGCTATCAATTACTTTGATAGTAACATCGGCCTTTTGTAAGGGATCTGGTACCGGTGTCGGCTCAGGCGTTGGCTCAGGCGTTGGCTCAGGCGTTGGCTCTGGAGTTGGAACCGGTGTTGGTTCAGGCGTTGGCTCTGGTGTTGGTTCAGGTGCTGTTACTGTTACATAAGCAGTTCCGCTTACTGATCCGCTTGCTGCTGTAATGGTCGTTGTTCCAGCAGTTAATGCTGAGAACCTTCCACTTGCATCTATAGTACCAACAGCTGTGTTGCTGCTTGTCCATGTAATAGATGCATCAATAGGATTACTATACTGGTCTTTTGGGGAAGCTGTGAAAGTCTCAGTTGTGCCAGACACAATAGTAATTGTATCCGGAGATACCGTTATTGTTGTCAGGACAGGTGGTGGAGGAACTACATAAACTGATGCTGTTCCGATGACCGATCCGCTTGTTGCTCTGATTGTCGTTGTTCCTGCAGATGCTGCTGTGAACAATCCGGCTGAATTTACAGTACCGACCGCTGTATTGCTGCTGGTCCACCTAATTTTTTATTCATTTATTCGTCTCCTTTATTTTCTTTTCTTTTGTTCCCTTTAAAATCCAGAAGCCAGATCAAAAAGAAATGTGATGCCTTGAACGCGCACATCTGTCATTGATACATGGCAAGGAAAGTAAAAGGTAAGAATTCCCTTGTCGTGAACATCGTATCAACTCTATGGCTATGCAATTAGACGAAAATTGGCATAATTATTATTATAATTATGTTGTTCAGAACGAGATTACCTATAAGAAAAATGTGTTGAGCCGGGTTATTTTGACTGCGGCTATTTATTTCTGATCAATCTTGAAGGATTATGGATTGTAGCTTCTCTTGCGCCCTTCTCATCAAGACCCGCACCCATCGCTATCTTTAATGCTGTCTCATCATTTATCAGATCCTGCGGGGAATGGGTATCAGTATTCACAACCAGGTCAGCGCCAACCTCTTGAGCGATCATGGCAACATGACCGTTCGTCCTGTTGTGACCATTTCTGGATGTGATCTCAAGACATATGCCGTTTTCCTTAGCAGTAATCGCATCTTCAACTGTAATAAAACCCGGGTGCGCAAGAATGTCGATATCAAGGGCAACTGCTATATGGTTCGTGCCCTGCGGGACAGGTTCGACAATGGTCTCACCATGTACTACAATGATCTCGGCCCCAAGATCCCTAGCCATGTCAACAAGCTTTGGCATCTTAGGAGGCGGAACATGCGTGATCTCAACACCATGGAATATCCTTATATCGTATTCATCTTCAAGGTTTTTTACTTTCGCCATGCAGGAAAGGATATGCTCAATATTGGTGTAATCAGCATGGTCTGTTATCGCTATTGCAGTATAGCCCTGCACTACCGCACGTCTTACCAGCTCACTGGGTATGAGTCCTCCATCGCTGAATGTGGTATGGGTATGCAGGTCTATCATTTTGGTCCCCGGTACTTGATTATCTTCTGGGCGATCTGCTTAGAAACTGTGGATTTTGGCGCTTTCCTATTTACAATGACCCTTCCGCATTTAACCCACCAGGATTTAGGATAAGCTTTATCAGATTCAACAACAGGAGCAAGATCTAATTCAAGGGCAGCTTTTTCTATCTCCCGAAGGACAGGTGATTTTACTGAATCTTTTATTGAAAGAATGCGTCCCTCTCCTCTGGATTTTGTGGCGTCAAGATACACCGGCCATATAATATGCTTTGATTTATCGTTTGGCATTATGATACTGTTTTCCTTTTGGAACTAATAATACTTTGCGAAAAATAGAGATTATATTAATTCTTGTTGGTAATTATGTCAGGATACTGGAAAAATATTACTTTATTTCCCGTACTTTCTTCATTTGCTCACTTTTCCTGAGCGTCTTGAGATACCCCTTAGCTCTGCTGTGGGGGGCTTCAAGACGTTCATAGGACTGATTGTCACCCATGCCATCAAGATTATTTCGAAAAAAGGATAGCTGGGTTTATTTTCTTTCACATTTGCTATTGCTTCTTCACCTGAGTATACTGTTGCTGGCACATTATATCCAAGGCTATTAACCTTCTTTTGATATCCATTGCTATAATTACATCATCTTCGACAACAAGTATCGATAGGAGGCGCATGTCAGTCTGCACAACTTCACGAGCATCCCCGGAAATGAAAATTGGACTAGCACTGGAAGAAGCACTTCGGAGGATTTTGGTAACAGCCGTTAGGCTTATTACTGATAATATCCAATATATTTAATGGGAAAAGGTGGTTTTGTTTAAATTTAATTTTCATATGAAATATACTACCTTTTTTCTTTAATGGAATGAAGACGAAAAGGAGGAATATGAAATGTTATTTATGGACATATGGACGTGGGAGCCAGATAAGAGAGAAGAAATGGAAAGACGGGCAGCGGAATGGGAGTTCCCTGAAGGAATAAAAGAACATGGCTATTGGTTAGACTTAACAGGTAGACATGCCTTCTGTTTATACGAGGTGGAAGACCCTAAAGCTCTTCTTGGAGCTAACCACTACTGGACTGACATTGCCAAATGTAAATCTTTTCCAGTAATGGATATGAAAGACGTGATGGAATTAATGCAAAAGAAATAATAATGCCAAATAACATGGGCATTATTCTTATTTGAGTTGTTGACCCAGTATAACCCATATTCATACACCCTGAATGACTTTTGATGATTTGAAGAATGAAACCATAGATATATCATTATAATATTGTGCTATTCTGGCGGCGATATTTTCAACTGGTAGCTTTTGCAGGTGCTGTGATACCTTTGTTGTATATTTTTGGGATGTTGATAACAACCATTCAAAATTAAATGAACGACTCGGAAAAAATTAAATACTATAAAGGATTATAATGATTAGGATAAGTGTTTATGACTGGATTTATTGGAAAATTCAATAAAAATGGAACTATCTTATGGATAGATGGGAGGAAGAAATGCTAGAAACCCCGAAAGAAAGAATAAAATTATTAAAGGCAGGTATTACTGGGAATCAAATCGAAGAACTTTATATTTTATACAATAATTTCAAAGTAGTGTGGTATCAAAGACCTTTAAAGAAGCTTGCCATCAATACCACGATGAATATGAATGATGCAGTTTGTCAAGAAGTAACAGTCAAAATTATAAATAAGGATAGGATAGGGATGGGATTATTATGCCCAACTCTTGCGCAATAAACGCAATCTAATCACTCAGTATGGGTCTTTCATGGCATTAGATAGCACGATTATTTTTTAGCCGACCTCATCAGATTCGCCCTGAAACCCACATCTGGATAGAAATATTCACCAGTTTAATTCTTCTTCTCTGGATTTAAATTCTCCTTTGCTTTGATCGGTAATATAAAAGTAAAGGTGGTACCTTCACCATATTTGCTGTCAACCCAAATTTGTCCCCCATGCATATCAACAAGCTCCTTTGTAATCGCGAGTCCAATCCCAGTCCCATCATATTTTCTGGATAAACCCGAATCAAGCTGCTCAAACTTCTGGAAAAGTCTTAGTATATCTTCTTCCTTTATCCCAATACCATCATCAACAACAGATATTTTAACCATATCTTTTTCTCTTCTGGCAGATACTTTAATATTTCCTCTTTCTTTTTTGCTGAATTTAATGGCGTTGCTTAGTAGATTTAATATTATCTGCTTAAATGCTCTCCTATCAACTTGTATAAGCGGCATTTCAAGGTCAAACTCTTTTTTCAGAATTATATTTTGCTGTAAGGCACTCTCTTTGATTAAGTCAAAAATCTCAGCTATTTCATCGGTGATAGATACTTTCTCAAATGACATTTCCTGCTTTCCTGCTTCCATTTTGGCGAGTTCAAGAAAATTATTGATAAGATCGACCAGGTGTTTGCTGCTTTTAAGAATATTGTCAACAAATACCTTCTGTTTATTATTTAATTTACGTAATTCTTTCTTTCTCTTGTTTAAGCTCTACTTCTCTACGGGCAATCGCTTCCATAGCAGGTGTTGGTTTTACACGAACCACAATTCTGTTCTTTCTTTCTCTGAAATATACTACACCGCCGTAGACGAGTGCTACTACAACTATTGCTGGAATTAAAAATACCCAACCCAATAAGAATCCCAAAATCACTGCGCTTACTAAAGAAAACACTTGGACTTTTTGATTCTTATAGCTCCATTTCTCTCTGTCGAAATCTTTTCCATTTGTTTTTATGTTACTCATGTTAATGTCCTCCGTTTCTGGTTAAATAATTTATAGATTATGAAGACTAATATCATAATTGGAATTCCAGGGGATATTAAAACAATAACACCTAAAAAGGTTTCAGCAGGATACGCATAGGCAAAAAATACGATTAAAATGGCTGATAATAGAGCTATTATATAATTTACCCCTTCCTTAATCCAATTAAATTTCATTTTTTCACTATCCCTTAAATAAATATTGTCTATACAAATATATCAAGTTATTGGTTTCAAAAATCAGTTAGAATCCGGACTCAATAATAATTTATGCGCATGGATAAATATATATACTAATTAACCTAATTTATTAATATAGATAGGGGAGTTAAAATTAAACCTTTTTAAAATATAAGCCACGTTTTTAACCCCCATTTTTTTTCATATTACAAAAAAATATGCAGGATGATAATTATTCTAATTCAAGAAAAAACCTTCAAGACCATAAAAGTTGCACCTGATATCAAAGCTGCAGCAGGGATCGTCAATATCCAGGCGCCCACGATCTTTCGCGCTATTCCCCACCTGACCGCAGATAATTTATCTGTTGCGCCAACCCCCATTATCGATGATGAGATCACATGCGTTGTGCTCACCGGGATTCCCAGCGATGCCATAAAAGCAAGAACTATTCCACTTGAGGTTTCTGCAGCAAATCCCTGGTAGGGACGAAGCCGTGTAACCCTTTGCGCCATTGTCTTTACGATCCTCCATCCTCCAAAGAACGTGCCAAGTCCTATAGCCCCGGCGCAGGAAATAATGACCCAGAAAGGTATAGGCAACTGGTTATTTCCGGTTGGCAGCGAGATCCCCTCGGCCACAAGCAGGATAGCGATCACCCCCATTGTTTTCTGTGCGTCATTCGTCCCGTGCGTCAGCGAGTAGAAAGCCGCTGAAAAAAGCTGCAGCCTTCTAAAATAATGATTGATCTTTGAAGGTAGGGATTTTCGAAAAGCCCTCATAATAAAGAGAGCGAATATGAAACCGAAGGCAAGTCCGATAATAGGGGAAACGATCATAAAGAATATAATTTTTTCAACTCCACTTGCATGAACTGAACTTATCCCGGCAGCTGCTGTTGCCGCTCCGACTAGACCACCCACAAGCGCATGGCTGCTTGAAGTTGGAAGGGCCGCATACCATGTTATCAGGTCCCAGATTACAGCACCCACAAGAGCTGCAAAAATTACGTTGACCGTAATGATCTCTGTGTCGATTATTCCTTTTCCGATCATAGAAGCGATAGCCGTTCCAAAAACCAGAGGCCCTACCAGGTTAAATACTGCAGCCATTGTTACGGCTTTTAATGGGGTAAGGACTTTTGTGGCCACAACTGTGGCAATAGCATTAGCAGAATCATGGAAACCATTGATAAAATCGAAAACCAGGGCAAGTATTATCGTCAAAAGGACAAAGTGATCCAAAAAATACCACCCTTTAACTGTTCTTTACAACAATATCGCTGATCACATTCGCGGCATCTTCACATTTATCTGTTGCGAACTCAAGACGTTCATAAATTTCTTTTAATTTCATTATTTCTATGGCGTCCTTCTGTTTGAAAAGCGCAGCTACCGACTTTTTATATATATCATCTGCAACATTTTCAAGTCTGTTCACCTCGATACATCTTTTTTCTATTTCTTGCGGGTTTTTTATATTTCGCAGGCCGCAAATGGCCAGGTTTAATTCAGTTGCCTGTTTCAGGATCACTTCTGCGATTTTTATCATGTTCTCTTCGGGTTTTTTTATTTCATATAGAACAAAGCGAGCTGCTGTACCATCTATATAATCAAGGACGTCATCAAAAGCAGAAGCAAGACCCGATATATCTTCATGATCAATAGGAGTTATAAATGTCTTATTTAATTCCTCAAATATCTCATGTACGAAATCATCTCCCTGATGCTCAACATCCTTTATTTGTTGCTGTTTTTGCTCAATGTTCTCATAATTATTAAGCATTTCAAGGAACAGTTTTGAACCATCAAGCACATTCAATGATTGGTTTTCAAGCATGCTAAAAAAGTGTTTATCCTGCGGGATCAGCCATTCTTTAATTCCCATAATTCAATCTCCTGTTATAAATCTAACTTTATTGATCCTTAATCTTATTGTTTTCGATTTTATTCGATGTAAATCTGGTATGATTATTAAATATGTTTTCCCAATAAGATATAGATGATATATAGATATTAAATAAAATCAGTATTAATTCAATTCCAGCCTCTCACCCGTCACCATAAAAACCACATTTTCAGATAAATTCGTTATGTGATCCCCTATTCTTTCAAGATATCTCGCCACAAATGTTAGATGCTGGGCGCCTGTTATCTTTTTTGGGTCCTCGATCATGTAAGAGATCAGTTCTCTTCTAACCTGGTCAAAAAGCATATCGATCTCATCATCCCGCCTGGCAACAGCCTTTGCTGCCTCAACATCTTTGTTCTCAAAAGCTATCATAATATTTTTAAGCATATCCTGGCATATATCTGACATTCGTGGTATGTCTACAAGCGGTTTTATAGGCAGCACACTGGCAGTAATCTTTGTAATAACTGAAATTTCAAGGGCAAGATCCCCCATCCTCTCAAGATCTATGGACATCTTTAAAACCGAAATTATAAGCCTCAAGTCCCTTGCCATAGGTTGCTGCAGCGCAAGAAGACGCATGCAGTCTGCCTCTATGTTGCGATCCATGGCATCGATCTCATTATCCATTTCAATCACCTTTTGAGCCATTTCAACATCGCGATTTTTCAGAGAAAGCACTGAATCTCCTATCGCTTTACTTACAGCACTTCCCATACTTACTATTTCTTCTCTTAATTTATGAAGATCTTTATGATATACTTCCCGAACCATATTAACCAAACCTCCCGATTATGTAATCTTCCGTACTTTTCTCCTCTGGCTTCTTGAATATCTGGTCTGTTTCTCCAAACTCTATCAGCTTCCCGTAAAGAAAGAAAGCTGTGCGATCGCTTACTCTTGCAGCCTGCTGCATGTTGTGTGTTACAATAATAAGTGTATATTTCTCTTTAAGTTCCAGCATCAGATCTTCTATTTTACTTGTAGATATAGGATCAAGGGCAGAACAGGGTTCGTCGAAAAGAATAACTTCAGGTTCAACTGCCAGCGCTCTTGCTATACACAGGCGCTGCTGCTGGCCGCCTGATAAACTCATCCCTGATTTATGAAGGTCATTTTTCACTTCCTCCCAGAGGGCTGCTTTCCTGAGGCTTTCTTCTGCTGTCTTATCAAGGACATTCTTATCTTTCACTCCATTAAGTCTTAATCCAGCCACAACATTATCGCGTATAGACATCGTTGGAAATGGATTAGGCTTCTGGAATACCATGCCAATGCTCCTTCTGATATCAACAGGGTCGATATCGCTATCATAGATATCCATCTCATCAACCAGCACTTTTCCTGAAACTTTTGCTCCGGGCACAACCTCGTGCATCCTGTTAAGGCATCGTATGAATGTAGATTTCCCGCATCCTGAGGGTCCAATTATGGCTGTTATCGCGTTTTTCTCAATACCAATATCAATATCATGAAGTACCTGTTTAGCTCCAAACCATGCATTGAGATCATTTACCGTTATCTTATTCTGCATTAATGCTCCTTTTATACTTATTTTAAACTTATTTTAAATTTGTTTTAACTTATTTTATACTGTTTTGTCATTCTTTTACATCGCATATTTTCTTCTTGTGACAAACCTCACCCCTATATTCAAGACAAGTATTAGCACGATCAGGACGAGAGCCCCGGCCCACGCTTTAGTATGCCAGTCCGGGAATGGCGTTATTGCATAGGTATAGATCTGTACGGGCATAGTTGATATCGGTTTATCTAGCCCGTTAGCCCAGAACATATTCCCAAAAGATGTGAATAGGAGTGGTGCGGTCTCACCTGATATCCTTGCGATCGCAAGCAAAGCACCTGTGATTATTCCACTTTTTCCAGTGTTTATGACGATGTATAAAGTTGTCTTCCACTTTGGTATACCAAGCGCCAGGGAAGCCTCTTTGATTGAACCAGGCACAAGTTTGAGGGATTCTTCTGTAGTTCTTGTAACAATGGGGATCATTAACACTGACAATGCCACCCCGCCAGCAAATGCTGAGAAACTTTTAAAATAAAGAACAACAAAAGTATAAGCGAACATTCCTGCAACGATAGATGGTGTGCCCGTCAGGATATCTGCTACAAAACTTACAAAACGTCCAAACCTGTTATTTCCATATTCTGAAAGATAGACCCCTGAAAGAATACCTATTGGAAGCCCGATAAAGCAGGCGATCCCTACAACGATGAATGTCCCCTGGATAGCATTCCCAAGTCCTCCTCCTGGTTCCCCTACGGGCCTGGGGAGCTGTGTAAGAAAATCGAGATTTATGGCAGATATACCGTTGATCGTTACCGTATAAAGGATACTGACAAGTGGGATTATAGCAATAATAACACAGGCTGCAGACATACCGGACATGATCCTGTCTGTTAATTTTCGTTTATTCCATTTCATGCCCTACCTCCTCCTTCTACCCTGAGAAGCTTTGAAACAAGTATCCTTGCTATTATATTGATAATTACGGAAACCAGCAAGAGCAAAAGACCTATTTCAAGAAGAGATGAGATATAGAGCTTTGATGTTGCCTCAACGAACTCATTTGCGATAACAGAAGCCATAGTATATGATGGTGCGAAAAGTGATCCTGAGATCCTGGCGCTGTTCCCTATGACCATTGTAACTGCCATGGTCTCACCTATGGCGCGTCCAAAACCAAGGATAACTGCCCCGAATATTCCAGATCTGGCATATGGAAGTACTGACATCCTTATGGTCTCCCACCCGGTCGCTCCAAGAGCAAGAGCTCCTTCTTTTTGATAAATGGGTACTGTCTGGATGGCCTCTTTTGATATCGATGAAGTTATCGGAATTATCATTATTGCAAGGATCACGCCGCCGGTGAGCATTGATAAACCATACATTGGCCCCTGGAAGAGGGGTAAAAAGCCCAGGTATGTTGATAGGGGTGGCGCAAGATAGTCGCGAATGAAAGGTGCTAGAATGAATATGCCCCACAATCCGATAATTACACTGGGGATCGCCGCAAGTAATTCTATAATAAAAGACAAAGGTGCCCTGAGCTTTCCCGGGGCAAGCTCAGAGATATAAATCGCTATCCCAAGACTAAATGGGACCGCGATGACCAGGGCAAGAAAAGATGAAACTAGTGTCCCGAAGATAAAAGGAAGAGCACCGAATACCTCGCTAACCGGATCCCATATTGAGCCTGTTAAAAAACCAAACCCGAATGCATTCCTGGAAAGTCCTGACTCTAAATAAAGTTCCCCGAACAATAAAAGTGCGATAATCAGGACTCCAATGGCAAATAAGCCTACTGCCCCTTCAAAAATATTGTCACCGGAGAACTTACTCTTAAGGAAAAAAGATAATTTTCGATCCTTCATCAGTCTAACCCTGAATTAGTGGTTGTCCGTTGAAGTTGATAAGTTTTATTGTCTTTTCATTTAGACTTATGACCTCTTCAGGCAGTGGCACATACAGGAGTTCTGATGAATATTTCTGGCCGTCATGCACAGCCCACCACAGGAATTCTGTGAGGATTTTACCTTTTGACTCATCGATCTGGTCTTTATAGACAAGAAGATAAGTAAAACTGCCTATAGGATATGAATTATCTCCAGAAGCATCGACTATACTCACAGATGACCAGCTTGCATCTCCTGCCGGCAGTGCAGATACAGAACCTGCGGCAGCATTTGCAGTTGTTTCAAGAGTGGGTTCTATGTAATTACCCGCTTTATTTTTGATATATGCATAGGAGATGTTCTGGAGTTTTGCATATGCCAGCTCAATATAACCTATAGAATAAGGGTTCTGGCTTAAGAGACCGGAAACGCCTTCGTTCCCTTTTCCGCCAAGACCGACAGGCCAGTTGACTGATTTACCCTTTCCTGCTTTAGATTTCCAATCAGGACTGACTGCTGAAAGATAATCTGTAAATACAAAGGTCGTGCCGCTTCCATCGCTTCTGTGAGCTACGATAATGTCTTTGTCAGGGAACTGGATACCTGGATTAAGGGATATTATCTTCGGGTCGTTCCATTTTTTGATATTTCCAAGAAAAATATCTGCGATAACGTCACCACTCAATTTAACTCCCTTCTGAATGCCTGGAAGGTTATATGCCAGGGCTACTGCCCCTAGTGATTCAGGTATTTGTAATATTCCAGCGACATTTGAATATTCCTGTTCTGTGAGGGGCGCATCACTTGCACCGAAATCTACCGTTCTTGCTGATATCTGCTTTATTCCTGCGCCGCTTCCCACGCTCTGATAATTGATCTGGATATTTGGCATGATCTCATAATATTTCGAACTCCATTTGGAGATCAAAGGATAAGGAAATGTTGCGCCTGCACCATTTAGGGTTACTGTTTCCAGGGTTTTTGTGGATTGTACGGTTGTTGTAGGTTGTAATGCAGGATTTATTTCAGTTGGCTGCTTACCTACGCATCCAGCTAAAAGCATACCTGCCAGGATTAGAATTATTGCTATTTTTACTTTCATTTACATTCACTCTTTTATTTCATTTTGTTTAATACTTAGTTAAATTCAGTATCAGATATTATATACTTATTCAATTGATTCTATATATGCTATATAAAATCAGTATAATAAGGTTATGAAATCTAAAAGCTTTGAGTAGGAAGGAGTAAATCTTTAGTTGTTGGAATCCAAAAAACCGCAAATGAACGCAAATGAACGCAGATACGCTATCACAAATCTGCGTTTATCGGCGTTTATCTGCGGTTTCATATTTTCATAAGAGTTATGAAAGTCTTGCAATCTCATTTCATTCATTTCATTTATTTCTATCACCTCAATTATAATTCCATTTGTATTACTACATACTTTATCTCAATAATCTATATATACTATAAAATATCAGTAAATATTAGATTTATTATGGAAACACGAAAAGTCTATGTCAGCGGTGGCTCGACGTATGTCATCTCACTGCCAAAAAAATGGGTCAAGAAAACAAATCTCAAACCCGGTGATTCCCTTGTTGTGACTGAGCAGGGAAACTCCCTGCTTTTTGAGACAGGTGTAGTTGAAAAAGAGTCACAGGTAAAGGAAATTAAGATATCACAGGTACCATCAAGCGAAGCTCTCGGTCGAATAATTATAGCGAATTACCTTGTAGGTTATGATACTCTGAAGATCAAGCTTGACAGGAAAGATAACCTTCTATATCGGGAAGCAGTAAGGAATATTCTTGATTATTTGATAGGTATCGAAATAGTTGAAGATACAAATGATTCTATCATTCTTGAGATCATGGTCGATTACAAGAGGATGATGACCATGCAATTATTGCAAAGGATGTTCGCGATCAACAGGTCTATGCTCCTTGACCTTGGAAAAGCCCTGGGAACCAGTGATATCGATCTTGCAAAAGATGTAATTGTACGGGAGCGGGAGATAGATCGGCTTTATTTCCTGGTCGTTCGCCAGTTAAAAAGCGCTGTTGAACACCAACAAATTGCAGAGAAACTAGGGATAAAATACCAGAGGGATTGTCTTGGCTATCGTATCATCGTAAAAGTCCTTGAGCGCATCGCGGATCATATCGAAAATATCGCTAAAAGTTATATCAAATTATATGAAACACAAAAAGAATTGAAGCTTGAAGAGTTCATTAAACTCAATAAAAGTACGATCACCATTTTTGAAAAATCCGTCGATTCCCTGTTCTCAAGGAACATATCATTAGCTGAGAAAATATTCCAGGAATTAAAAGAAGTCAAGAAAATGCATTCTGATATTTCAAACAGGTTGCTTAAACCTGAAAATATTCAATGTGCCATTCTTCAAAAAACCATGCTGGACAGTCTTGGGAGAATATCCAGTTACAGCGGGGATATTGCCGAGATCGCCATTAATATGTCGGCGGGGACGAACCCGATATATTAATAATACTCTTGCTCATTACAGTGCTTGATACCAATGATCAGAACCCATTATTCCACACAGGTCACACCTGAAATGAACGGCAACAGCATCACGATATGCGGTTGGGCGCATGAGATTAGAGACCTTGGAGGCATCACGTTCCTTGTTGTCAGGGACAGGGAAGGACTTGTCCAGGTAACGCTTTTTAAGAAAGCCATTGATAAGAATGTGCTTGAGGTCGTAAAGGGTTTAAGCCGGGAATCGGTAGTTGCGGTCACAGGAACAGTCAAGAAGGAAGCGAAAGCCCCGAATGGCTATGAACTTGTACCAACAGAAATAAAGGTTCTTGGAAAAGCGCAGACCCCATTGCCCATGGATACCACCGGTAAAGTGGATGCTGACCTTGATACAAGACTTGATGTTCGGTTCATGGATATGCGCCGTTCCCAGACGCAGGCGATCTTCAGGATCCGACACCTCATCCTTAAAAGCATCCGGGAGTTCCTTGACAGGGACGGTTTCATAGAGATAACAACTCCTAAAGTGGTAGCTACAGCTACAGAAGGTGGGACGGCTCTTTTCCCCATAACTTATTTTGAGCGCGAGGCTTTCCTGAACCAGAGTCCACAGTTATTCAAGCAGTTAATGATGTCAGGTGGGCTTGACAGGGTATTTGAAATAGGGCCAATATTTCGTGCCGAAGAGCATGACACCCGGAAACATCTGAATGAGGCAACATCTATTGATATTGAGGCAAGCTTCATCAATAATGAAGATGTAATGGTGATCCTTGAGAACCTTGTGAATTATGTTTATACGTATGTTGCCAAAAATGGCGAGACATATTTAAAAAATCTCGGAGTTGAGATCAAGATCCCCGGGATACCATTTAAACGAATAACCTATGATGAGGCAATAAAGATCGCAAAAGATAACGGCCTTGAGATCGAATGGGGCGATGACCTATCCACAGAATCTGAAAACTCGATCGGAAAAACGATCGGGGAGCATTATTTTATCACAGATTGGCCATCTAAGATCAAGCCATTTTATGCATTGCCCTATGAGGATAAACCTGAAATATGCAGGGCATTTGATATGATGCATCCGCGCATGGAACTTTCTTCGGGTGCTCAGCGCGTTCATAATTATGATCTGCTAAGAGAAAGAATAATTGCCCAGGGGTTAAATCCTGATGGTTTTGATTTCTATCTCAAAGCATTTAAATTCGGCATGCCGCCTCACTCCGGGTGGGGAGTCGGGGCAGAACGCTTGTTGATGACGATGCTGGGAATTGAAAATATACGCGAGGTCGTCCTGTTCCCGCGAGACAGAAGGCGATTATCTCCATAAATTATTTAACTATAAAGATATGTGTATAATGCAGTCAGGTAAAACCAAAAACTATTTGACCATTTTGGCCATAAAGAGAACGAGGGATATAGATGAGCACTGAAAGGGATATCATTATTGAGAGATTGGAACAAAAATTAGCAGCAAGGGATAAAGAGATAGCACAGATACAGGAGACTCTGCGTGAATCAATACTTATTGAAATGGAAAAACGTTTCATTGATAAGATAAAACTTCGTGAATCCACCCTTGAAGATCTCAGAACGAAATTTGGCGAGAAGATAAATGAAATAATTTCGATGAATAAAACTCTTCGCGATTCATTGCTGGGGCAAAAAAAGATCGAAACTGATGTCGTTCGCCAGTGTGAAACCAGAATGGAAAAAATGGAACGCAGGCTCGTTGAGCTCAATAGCGCTTATGATGGGGTTATGAAAGAGCTTCTGGATCAGAAATCAATAATTCATGAAATAATGCCTGCCAAACCAAAGGAAGAGCGAAGACCCAGAACAGAGGGAAGACAGGAAATAAAACCGGAAGTTAGGTCAGAAGTAAAAGCAAGAGAAGAAGGAAAACCTGCTGAAAAACAAAGACCTAAGATGGAGTATATAATTGCAGATAATTATATCCCAAGAGATAAAAGAAAACCACCTCAAAAGATCATAGAAGCTGAGGAAAAGCCCCAGGAAACTGAAGAAAAAGAAAAGGATCAACAAAGAGAACACCTTAAGAAGCCTTTGACAAAAAAAAGTGAAAAGATAATGGAAGGGGTGGAAATAAGCGAGACCTTGAAAAGAGGTAAATAGTGCATATCAAAGAGATAGAACTTCAAAACTTCAAATCCTTTGGCAAAAAAGTTAAAATCCCCTTTTTTGATGACTTCACGACCATTTCCGGACCGAACGGAAGTGGCAAGTCCAATATAATCGATAGCATCCTTTTCGGATTGGGTCTTTCAAGCTCAAGGGTCTTAAGAGCTGAAAAACTCACAGATCTAATTTATAATGGTGATTCTAAAGTCAAACGGGATTTTGCACAGGTCACCATCCGTTTTGACAATACTGACCGGGAAATGCCCCTTGATAATGATGAGATCGTTATAACGCGAAAAGTCAGGCAGACCGAATCCGGATATTACAGTTATTATTATTTTAATGAAAAAGCAGTGAGCTTAAATGATATTCATACTTACCTTTCAAAGGCCAAGATAACGCCAGAAGGTTATAATGTGGTCATGCAGGGGGATGTTACGGCAATTATTGAAATGACCACCACTGAACGGCGAAAAATAATAGATGAGATAGCAGGGGTGGCTGAGTTCGATGATAAAAAAGACCAGGCTTTAAATGAACTTGAGATCGTAAGGGAACGAATCGAAAGGGTAGATATCATCCTGGCAGAAGTGGATGACCAGATCAATAAGTTGAAACAGGAACGTGACCAGGCCTTAAAATACCAGTCACTTCGTGAGGAAAAACGAAAATATGAAGGATATATTCTCTTTGCCAGGCAAAAAGATGCAAAAAACGAGCTACAAAGACTACTTGGTGAACTAAAAGAAAAAGAAACGAAAAAAGAAGAACTGGTAAAACAGGTAGAAGCACGCAAAAAAGAGCTTCTCGATGCAGAAGAAGAACTGAGCGTCCTGATATCTTTGATAGTCCAAAAAGGGGAAGGGGAACAAATTGCTCTCAGGAAAGAGATGGAATCCATACGGGGCGAGATATCCCGATGTGTAAATATAATTGAACTTACCGACAATGAGATCAGTGATATCGAATCACAGAAAAGGAAGGCTTTCCTTGATGTAAATGATATCCAGGGTAAAATAAAGGAATTTGAGCTCAAGCTGAAAGAAGAAAACCAGCGCAATGAAACCATAAAAGCAGAACTCAATAATAAGAACGTCCAGCTTTTAATATTAAAGAGTAAGATATCCGAAGTTGACGCCAAATTCGTGGTAACACGGGACAAACTTTCTGAAAGAAAGTTTGAACTTGAGGGACAAAAAAACGAGAAGAACGAGCTTATGCGTGAAGAAGACCGCCTGCTGGATGCTGCGCGGCGAAAGTCATCAGAGAGCAGGGACCGGGAACTTGAGATCGAGGATGCAGTTTCCAAAATGAAATCTGCAGGTTTTGATGCCACCAATGCAAAAAATGGGATCGAGGAAATCAATGTTAAAAAACGAGAACTTTCGCGAGACCTGATCGACCTTGAGAAGAACAGGGTGCAGATAAAGAGTGTTGTTTCAGATATCGAAAACACCCTTCGCACATTCCAGCAGGAGTATGCAAAATCAGAAGCGCGTATAAAAGCTGCGGCTGAACTCAGTTACAGCGGGCCTGTAGAGGCTGTTATTTCTGCAAAAAAGAGCAGGGAATTGCCAGGAATATACGGGACCATAGCAGAACTTGGCAAAGTCGATAAGAAATATTCAACAGCACTGGAAATAGCAGCAGGCGCACGAATGCAATCAATTGTTGTCGATACTGATGAAGATGCAGCGCGAGCCATTCGTTATCTTAAAGACCGGCGACTTGGAAGGGTGACATTCCTCCCTCTTAATAAAATGGAACCGATGCAAAAAATGTCAAAAGCAGAAAAAGAGGGTATCATTGATTATGCTATCAATCTTGTGAACTTTGACAGTAAATTTGACCCTGCGTTCTGGTATGTCTTCAGGGATACGCTTGTTTCAGATAGTCTGACAAGTGCACGAAGGCTCATGGGCAACAAGAGATTGGTGACCCTTGACGGTGAATTGCTTGAAAAAGGCGGTGCGATGACCGGCGGCTCTATCAAATCAAGGCTTTCTTTTGCAAGCGGTGAAAGTGAAAATATAAAGAAGATCGCAGAACAGATATCAGAATATGAGGGACGAAGAAGATCTGCTGTAAATAAGATGGAAAACCTGGAAGAACATCTTGCAGGGATCAAAACAGAATCAGCGGGATTTGACAATAATATCGCACGTCTCAGGATGGAGTTGACCGAAATAGAGGGACGCGGTTCACGTCTGAGCGAAGTGATCGAAACACGCAATAGAGAGTTAAAAGAGATCGAAGAAGCGCGCATCCAGATAAAGAAGGATATGGATAAAGTGGAAGGACAAAAAAGGGAAAAGGATGCTGCTATCAATATAATAATGGAAGAGATCGCAAAGATCGAAGAGCTACTGAAAGGCTCTGAAGTTCCCGAACTCAATAATAAAGCAACGCAGATAGAAGAAGAAAATGCACGGCTTAGTGGCAGGATACGTGATATTGAAGCCGGGATAAATGCGATCACACTTGAGCGAAAATATGCCCAGGTAAAAATAGATGAGACAAAGCTTAGGCTTTCTGAACTTGATAAAAAGAAAGATGAACATCGAACAAAGACCGCCAGCTTAAAGGAACAGATTAAAATATTGGAATCAGAGCTAAATCTAAAGACATCAAGAGAAAAAGAACTTGGCGGGGAACTTGTTGCGCTCCAGGATAAAAGGACCCATGTCCAGAAAGATCTCACTACACGAAAAGACCGTCTCTTTGATATTCAGAGACTTCAAATCGATATTGACCGCAATTTAGAGGCATTGTATTCCACAAAAGATGCTTTGACAGAACAGATCATCAAACTTGATAATGATATAGCAGAGCTTGGAATTCCCGTGAATGAGGAGATCCCCTCATCGGAAGCGATCACCCAGAGGATCCAGGCGCTAACCAGGGCGATGGAAAAACTTGAACCTGTGAACATGAGGGCGATCGATGAGTATAACGAGGTCGAGAACAGGCAAAAAGACCTCAAATCAAGGCGCGACATACTATTTAATGAACGAGAAGAACTGCTCCTTCGGATCAAGAAATATGAAGAACTTAAGAAAGAATCTTTCATGGAAACTTTTAATGGTGTCAATGAGCAATTCAGGCAGGTATTTGGTGAATTATCAGACGGAACAGGAGGGCTTTTCCTTGAAAAACCCGATGAACCATTCACAGGTGGGATGACAATAAAAGCCCAGCCGTCAGAAAAGACATTACAGCGTCTTGAAGCCATGTCAGGCGGTGAAAAGAGCCTTACCGCATTATCTTTGCTTTTCGCTATCCAGCAATACAGACCTGCGCCATTTTATGCATTCGATGAGATCGATATGTTCCTTGACGGAGTGAACGCGGACAGGGTGGCCAGGCGCATCCAGAAATCAGCGGGCAATGCACAGTTCATAGTTGTTTCATTGCGAAAGCCAATGATAGAGGCTGCAAAGCGTACAATAGGGGTTTCGATGCAAGAGAATAATATTTCGAGTATTACCGGCATCAAGTTGAATTAAAATCAAGCAAAATTAGAACTCGCGTTCTTTACTTGGTACTTTATAATTATAACTATTTAATTTTTTATTCTATTAACAAAGAATTTCACAGGAATGAACATGGACACCTGCTGCTTATATTTCCTGTATTCTTCCCCATAAACCAAAAGTAATCTTTTCTCTTCAATGAATGCGCCTGCAACACAATATCCTGAAATAAGAAGTACGGCCAGAAGATCAAGACTGGTCATATTCATGTGCGTGACCAGGATCAGGATCCCTGCCAGGTAAAGTGGATGGCGAACTATTGCATAAGAACCGCGTGTTATCAATTGTCCTTTCTTTTCTCGTTTTAAGCCTATGAATTTAAGGATATCCGTCTGCAAGGCCGCATAACCGAACAATCCAAATGCGCACAGGCGAACCAAAATAATAAGTGGATATAGTTGATCCGGGACCTCATAAACCAGAGGACTTGATCCTGAATATGTTGTCCACACAAGATATGCCGGTATGATCAAAGGAAAACTCAATATAGAATATATCAGCCTGTAGTACCTGTAACCCTTTCCCATGAACTTTTCTGCTAAATTTTTAGCGTGATCCATGGCGAGAATGCTATGAAACACTGCAAAAAAAAGGAAATATAATGTAAATGCAAGGTATTGGTTCATGGTATATTATTTTATTAAAGTTATACTATTTAATTGCTTCGTATATGGTTCTTTTGAATTTCAATAATCTCAATTAAGAGGCAGTCTTAAATAATTATATTGCTTACCAGTAACAAATTTAATTGATTTGTCTATGTGTAAAAAACCTTACTTTCACCAATTATGTTCAAAATAATCCCGGCGATCGATCTGAAGAATAAAAAATGCGTATCTCTCATCCAGGGCATTCCTGGCACAGAGAGGATATCCTTAGACGATCCTGTGGCTGCAGCAATGCGCTGGATAGATGACGGTGCAAAAGTAATTCACCTTATTGACCTTGACGGCGCCATAGATGGATCGCGTTCTAACAGTTCCATAATTGCATCTATTGTGAAAAGCTCAGGCGTAGAAACACAGGTGGGGGGAGGAATCAGGTCAATTAAGGATGCAAGGGATCTCCTCAATCTTGGGACAGACAGGATAATCCTGGGAACTGCGGCGATAAAAGAACCATCGATCGTCAAAGAACTCACCGAAGAATTCGGCTCAAAGAGAATTATCGTTGCTCTTGATTCAAAGAACGGGAAGGTCACAACACACGGCTGGGCAAAGGAATCAGAGTTCACAGCAGTCGAATTGGGGAGAAAATTTGAAGAACTCGGGGCGGGAAGCATTCTTTTCACTGATATCAATACCGAAGGACTGCTAAAGGGGGTAAATCCGGTACCCACAAAAGAACTTGTGGATGCCCTGGGAATACCTGTGATAGCATCCGGTGGAATTACAACCCTCTCAGATATTGGAATTATAAAGAAAACCGGAGCAAAAGGCGTTGTTATTGGAGCTGCCCTTTATGTTGGTAATTTTACACTGCCAGAGGCGCTTGAATTCGAAGATAACTAAAAATAATTTATGTGTATATATATGACTATATTCATAAAATTATTTTAACCTTGAAACACCCTGCTTCACCTTCAGAATTAACGTATCAGGAACCCGGTCAATTAATCCAGGAGAAACATGTATAGCATGAATGAATGCCTTTGATGCCTTCTCATAACTTTTAAGTTCATAATAAACCAACCCGATCCCAAAATGAGCTTCAGGAAAACCAGGGTCAAGGCTCAATACATTATTGAATTCCCTGAATGCTTCTTCATTCCTTCCTGACTCATAATAGGCATTTGCAAGATTCATCCGGGCAGGGATGTATTGGGGGTCGATCTCAAGCGCTGCCATAAACTCTTTTATCGCTTCAGATGATCTATTTTCAAGTGAATAAATATTCCCGAGATTAAAATGTGCTTCCAGATACCCCGGATTCATCCTGATGGCTTCCCGCAATTCATTTTCAGCTTCATCAAGCATCTCCATTTTATCATACGTCACTCCAAGATTATTATGGACCTCAACATATTCAGGAGATAGGTCAAGAGCTGCCTGGAGTTCGTCGATCGCTTCATCGAACCTTCCCAGCTTATCGTAAGCAAGACCAAGGTTATTATGTATATTGTGGTTCAGGCCGATCTGGGATTCAAGCTGGAAAACCGGATAATACAGGGTCAGGTACTCAGCCGTTTCTTTATCAAGACAGGATAGATCCTTGTTTTTTCTCAATGTCCAGAGTTTTTCTTTCACTTCATAAAGATCAACGGCCACATCTTTTATTGAATCTATGCTAAAATCCACAAAGATCTTTGAATCCGGAGAAAAGCTATCGATCACAAGGAAAACATGCTCACCTGAACTAGCCGCGCTCACGTTCGGGACAAGGCATTTTAGCATGACATAACCAAGCTGCGTTATGGCTGCGCATGAAGCAAGGAATTCCTGTTCTTTTAATTTTTCTTCAAGTGGCATTTGAGCCCTGGCGATCAAATAGAAAATATCCTCATTCTTCAGGTTCAAACCATTGATGAGCAGCTTTATCAAGCGCACAGGAGCTTCAGGTCTGTAAATCCCCTTGTCCTCAAGACGAAACATCAGATCTTTAAGGGATCTTATTAATCCAGTCGTATCTTTTTCTTTTATTGAATGGCTGACACTTTGTTCGATACTGGCAAAATCTATTTCTTTAAATAATTTATTGAATTCAGCGCTTATATCCTGTGTGAATTTCTCATTATAGCCAAGGTGAGCCAGACATTTATTTATCGGATCGTTCTCGTTGTTCATCATAATCCTTTTATCGCTTCATCTCTTTAATGTAGCAGATAACAATGACAATAAAAGGCTTGGCAAATAAAAAAATTGGATTTATCGGGACAGGAAAAATGGGCGAAGCCCTTATAAAAGGATTAATTCATGCCAGACTTGTTCCTTCCGAAAACATTTATGCCAGTGATATGGACATCGCAAAATTGAAGATGCTTGAAAAGGATTTAAGGATCAATATCTGCAGCGGAAATTGCGATGCAGTTGTCAATTCAGATGTACTCATCATCGCGGTCAAGCCGCAAATAGTCCCATCAGTCCTTTCCGAGATAAAAAGCTCAATAAAGAACCAGTTGATAATATCGATCGCAGCAGGGGTTACAATAGATACATTTGAGAAGAATCTTTCCCCGGGTACGAAGGTTGTGAGGGTGATGCCAAATATTGCAGCAACGGTGGAAGAAGCGGCCTGTGCCATCAGCCCGGGAAGTTCAGTATCAAAAGAAGACCTTGATATCGCTGTAAATATATTTAATGCAATAGGAAAGGCAGTTCAATTACAGGAATCCCTTATGGATGCTGTAACCGGATTATCAGGCAGCGGTCCAGCCTATATATTTATGATTATAGAGGCAATGGCAGACGGAGGCGTTCATGAAGGACTTGACAGGAATACGGCAAGATTGCTTGCGGCACAGACTGTTCTTGGAGCTGCAAAGATGGTGCTTGACGGGCCAACGCATACCGGGGAATTAAAAGACATGGTAACTTCACCCGGTGGAACTACTATCAGGGGGCTTCGTGTCATGGAAGAACAGGGTGTTCGGATCGCTATGATGAATGCCGTCATAGCTGCGTGTGAACGTTCAAAGGAACTGGGTAAGAAGAACTGAGGCCTTTTTTGTCACTCTTATCCGATATTGAGAAAAAAGCCCGAAAAAATCATGCTCGTATTGGTCTTGGGGTCGGGAAAGTCTCAGAAAAGATGATAAGGAGCGCAGAAGCTTCAAGCGAATATGCTGAGGTTGTCCTCATAGGTGATGAAAAAGAGATCTCTGAGATAGGGACACACCTTGAAATAATAAATTCAGATGAAGCTCCAAAAAAAATCGTTGAATTACTGCTATCAGGCAAGATTGATGGAGCTGTCAGGGGAACGCTTAGCGCAACAAAGACGCTTTCAGAATTAAAAATATCACTGAAAACTAATAAACTTTATAGGGTCGCATTGCTGGAAACAGCCGATGGTAAGCCCTTTTTCCTTGCGCCTGTCGGGATCGATGAAGGAAATACAATTGATGACAAAGTTGAGCTGGTAAAACAAGCTTCCCGGCATTTTGGGCGGCTTGGCGTGAAAATGAAGGTGGGCATCCTTTCAGGAGGGCGTTTTGAGGATAAAGGAAGGGGTGAAACTATAGACAGGACTCTTGAAGAAGCCCGGATAGTAACACAAAAATTATGCGATCTGGGAATTGACGCAAAGAATTATTCTATTTTGATAGAAGATGCCATCGAGGAGACAAATTTCATTCTTGCCCCTGAAGGCATATCAGGGAACCTGATATTTCGGACTCTTGTATTCCTGGGCGGTGGATATGGCCATGGCGCTCCGGTTTTGATGGATAAGGTGTTTGTGGATACTTCTCGAGTTGGTGGAAATTATATCAGGGCGATAATGCTTGCAGGTGCGCTTTACGATCAACATCCAGAAAGAAAAAACTAAATGAAATATTTCTTTTTTCGAACTATTTCATTTTCTAAGTTCAATTTCTTTCATGAGTTCTTCTTTTGAAACCCTGCCTATAAACACTACATCCCCATCAATAGCAACAGTAGGCACGGACATTATATTTAGCTGTGATGCCCTGCTCTTTCCTTCAGGATAAGAGATATTTATCTCCTTGAATTTTATGTTCCCTGGAAGATTTTCAATCAAAAGAGCCCTTATTTGATGGCATGTATGACAGGTATCAGAGTAATAAAGTTCAACTGTGGTCATTTTTCTCCTTTTTCTATTTTTTATATTAATAGAAGAAATCAAGAACATCAGGTCTTGAATGGGGTCGCTGAGATTTGAACTCAGGTCTCATGCACCCCAAGCATGAAGGATGGACCAAGCTACCCTACGACCCCTTGGGGGTATTGTCTTAAATATCGTCCGGGTATTTTATTCTTTCCTATAAAATCACCTGATTTCATGTTTATGGAATTATACGAAGACTAATATCAAGCCAGTTCGATGAATGTGTGAGCGCCCCGATTGAAATAACATCAACTCCAGTCAATGCATATTTATCAACATTTTCTATGGTTATACCCCCGGACGCTTCAAGGATAATATTATTCTTCAGCCCCTTTTCTTGAAGTGATCTTACCGCCTCAATTATCGCTTTAGGGGTCATGTTATCGAACATTATGATATCCACACCCATTTGTGCTGCGGTCACAGCATCATCCACGGATTCAACTTCAACTTCGATCTTTTGAGTAAAACTTGATTTTTTTTTTGCTGATATTATAGCTTTTTGAAGTCCAAGAACAGAAATGTGATTGTCTTTTATCATGATGGCATCAGAAAGGTTGAACCTGTGCGGGTCTCCACCTCCGGCCTGGACTGCTTTTTTTTCAAATTTTCGAAATCCGGGTGTGGTCTTTCTTGTACATGCAATTCTTGGTCCTGCAGCTCTTTCTACATACTGGCGCGTAATGGTAGCGATACCGCTCATCTTCCCCAGGAAATTCAATGCCAGTCTTTCAGCTTTGAGTATTGATCTTGCTCCGCCATCCAGGTCAAATATGATCCCATCCTCTTCAACCAGGTCTCCATCAGTTAGATCAGTCGTCGCGAGGATATCAAAATATTCAAAAATTTGTGTGGCTTCACCAAGTCCTGAAATTATCCCGAATTCCCTGGCAACAATTTCTGCATGGACTTTGCGATCCGGGATAATATTGCATGAAACATCATTAAAACCCAGATCTTCATCAATAAAACGCTCAAGTTCCGTAATTAGCATAACATATCCATCTATTTGATTATCCATAAGTTACTTATAAGCTGCTATTATAATTTAGGGAACATATCAGGATCATATGCTTAAAATAGGAGTAATTGGTTGCGGCGCAATAGGGGCCCAGATATGCAGGGCCATAGATAGCGGGGCAATCAATGCAAAACTTACGGCAATTTATGACCGAAGCGATAAACATTGTGAAATGCTCCTTGAATCCCTCAAAATTCGACCTGTTGTATCTTTACCGGCAGAATTAATTAAAAATGCTGATATTGTCGTGGAGTGTGCTTCACAGGCCGCTGTGGGCGAACATGGACTTTGTGTTCTGAATGGCGGAAAAGATCTCATGATCATGAGTGTCGGAGCTCTCATGGATCAAAAGCTACTGGACGATTTGGTTAATTCAGCGAAAAGTAACAATTGTAAGATATATATTCCTTCAGGTGCTATTTCAGGGATCGATGGTTTAAGATCAGCTAAAATAGCTTCAATAGACAGAGTTGAGATATCTACAATAAAAAATCCGAAAGGTTTAGAAGGCGCGCCATTTATGATCGAAAATAATATTGATCCTTATTCGTTTCAAAAGAAAACCATGATTTTTAATGGGAATGCCAAAGAGGCTGTCAAGGCATTCCCAGCAAATGTAAATGTCGCAGCATCCCTCAGTCTTGCCGGGATTGGTTTTGAGAAGACACGTGTTAAAGTTTTTGTCGATCCGAAAATTTCAAGGAACATTCATGAGATCAGGGTAGAGGGTGATTTTGGAAATTTTACATCCCGTATTGAAAATATCCCCTCAAAAGATAATCCCAGGACAAGCCTTCTTGCAGCTCTTTCAGCTATCGCTACATTAAAGAAAATAACTGAACCTCTACAGATAGGGACTTAAAATGGTAGTTGAAGAGATATTTTCAATGGTAGCTGAATTGAAAAAAAAATTATTTTACATTATCGTTGTTTTCGGCGCAGGAGCCATCATATCTTTTTCATATATGGGAGATGTAATAAATAAAATAAAAACAGATATGTTCTGGCGATTGAATATTCCTGATAGACCGGATGCGTCCGGTCATCTCATTGAAATTTCAAATAATCTTACATTGATGTCACGCCAGCTGGGCGAAAATTATTCGTTGATAGCAGGGAATCTTTCAAATGTATCAGGAGAATTAATAAATATATCCCACAGTTTAAATTTAAATAAACCCGGTATCATTTATCTGACGCCAATGGAAGTGCTGATGCTTGAATTTAAGATGTCCCTCATTTTTGGGTTTCTCATTGCTTTCCCTCTAATACTGTATTACGCATACAGGGGAGTAAAAGGCAAGATATCTGGCATAACTTTTATACATCAAAACAGGTATTTGATCGTAGTAACTATTCTTGCATCAATAATCCTTTTTTTAATTGGGGCGGGATATTCTTATTATTATATGCTTCCATTTTTCCTGACTTTTATATATCAGGATGCCTATAATCTTGGTATAAATGCTAATTTTTCAGTGTATGAGTTCATTTCTTTTATTGTAATGACCACAGTTATCCTGGGTGTGGCTTTTGAATTGCCGGTTATACTGACATTCCTTGTGCATCTTGGAGTAATAACAAGAAAAATGCTTAACAATTACAGGAAACATGCATATATATTATTATTGATAATCGCCGCATGGGTAACTCCCGACCCAACCATGTTTACTCAGATAATGGTGGCTCTGCCATTTATTGTCCTTTATGAGGCAAGTCTGATAGTAATGAGACTGACAGGGAAATAATATATTATATTAAGTATTTATTTTTTTAAAATCCATATGCTACATAAGGCGCAAAAGTAACGAATATGAATGACAGGCCTATCATTACCGCGAAGATAATAACGATCGCATTGGATATTCTTTCCACTTTCTCTCCATCTCCAAATACTCTGGATAGAGAAGAGATCATAACATCCCGAAATACATGTCCTCCATCCAGCGGAACTGCAGGCAAGCAGTTGAAAAGACCTGCATACAGATTCATCCATCCTACCCATAAGAGAATATTCAATGTCCAGAATACTCCTATCCCAAATACTGCTAACCAGCCGGTGGGTTCATAAAAATTCAAAAGGAGGCCGCCAAACCCTGGAAATCCTTCCCCGGCAAAACCAAAGATCGGTAATCCAAATATTATAATCCATCCTGTGATGCCTGTCATTAATGACGGAATACTCCTCAACATATGGAGATATGTTTTTGCCTGGAATTGACCGATTTCTATACCGATGGAGTGACTTACTCCGACAGGTGAATAAGATAATCCCAGAAATCCTTTCTTTACACCCTTTGTGTCCGGGTTTTTCCCCAATTTAATTTCTCTGAATACTTCAGTGGAAGCATTGAGGGAGCCATTACTCAAAAGATATACATCTATCAGCTGTTCTTCTTTTGTAGAATTCATGAAATTAACAAAATCATTCACTTCTTTGATCTGGGTATCATCTATCCTTACAATGATCATACCTTCCCTGATCCCGGCTTTATCTGCAGCTGAACCTTCTATCACAGATATCTTTACTCCTGATCTCGAAAAGTTATTGCCTTCTGCAATAAGTTGAATCTCTTTTCTCACGCCGTTTTCAATAATATCGAGCCTGACAGTGCTTCCGGGTGTAATATTATTTGCGTAATTCAAGAATTCAGTGGCGCTTGTGATATTATGATCATTTATTCCAGTTAATATCATATTCAGTTTTAAACCATTTAATTGCGCAGGTGAATCAGGGATTACGTTCGTGACCATTACATCCCCCACTGATGTAATAGATCCGAGCAACAAGAAGAAGAGTGCAAAAGCAATAAAAGAGGTTGTAAAATTAGCCATAACCCCGGCTGCAAGGACACGGACGCGTTCTGTTCGTGTCGCAAGTTTTTTGGGTAAGGGTGGATCCAGGGGGGGTTGGCCATTTTCAAGAACAATTTCTTCTTTTTTCCCGAGGAGCTGTTCATCATCAGGCTCAGCAAATCCGCCAATTGGAATGGGTGCAAGCAACAATCCCATTGATTTTACTTTTATACCTTCGACTTTACAGAGGATGGCATGTGCGAATTCATGCACTACAAGCGTTACCAATAATGCTATCGCTCCCCAGTAAAGTGGAATGAACTCATTTAGGCCAGGGATCATGAAAATATTCCTGATCTCATTGTACTTGGAGGGAGCCGGGACAGTCTGTGTTTCGAAAGATGTGATAAGTGAGTAATCAATGAAAAGTATAAATGTGAACATTAACAGCATTCCAATGAGCATTGCTGGAAGGCCTATATTTGCAAAAGTCCTCCAGAATAGTTTATATCTGGCCAGCCAGTCCAGGAAACCCTGTCCTTTAGTTGTGCGAAGCATCAATATCGGGCCGATCGCAGTAATATTATATTTTGCAAGGGTCCCGCGCCTGTCGAGGACCATGACCATAAGCCAGTACAGAAGGAAAAGGGGTAAAAGAAGATCGATGTAATTCAAAAATTTGTCTCCGGGAACATTATCCGCAAGTTATTAAACACATTATGCATATTAAGGTTGGAAAACTCAATGTTCTCAATAATATATATAACCGCCGGGGATATGACAGAAGCACGTAAGATCGGAAGAATACTTGTCGAGGAACGACTTGCTGCATGTGCTAATTTTTTTCCGATCACTTCTATCTTTAGGTGGAAGGGGAATGTGGATGAAGCCAGTGAGTTCGGGATAATAGTGAAAACAAGGACAGATAGAGTGAAAGAGATCGAAAAAAGAGTGAAGGAGATTCATAGTTATGAAATTCCATGTGTAGTTTCCTTCAAGATCGAATATGGATCGGCAGAATACCTTGAATGGATAAACGATTCAATGAACCATAAATCAGATTGAATTATCTGATGAGGAAAGAAATAAAAGCTATTAATTGAATGAAAGGCTCATTATTCTATTTTAGAAAAAAGGAGA
This sequence comes from Candidatus Methanoperedens sp., assembly GCA_026552975.1. GTDB lineage: Archaea > Halobacteriota > Methanosarcinia > Methanosarcinales > Methanoperedenaceae > Methanoperedens. The sequence continues at coordinate 6,086 of JAPMTR010000082.1, read as the reverse complement.
AAACAATTGAAACCCATTGATATGATCCTGGTTAGATATGATGAACTTGCCCTGAAAAGCAAAAATGTCAGAATAAGGTTTGAACAGATTCTTGTCAGGAACCTGAAAGCTATGCTTCATGCAGATGGCAGCAATTATTCTGGAATTACACGCGAAATGGGGCGGGTCTTTATTAATACAGATGACCCGAAAGCCCTAAAAAGTGCTACAAAGGTCTTTGGTGTAGTTTCAGCTAGCCCGGTCCATACCTGTGAAGCCACCCTTGCTTGCGCCGCATCGTTATCCTCGGAGATAGCATCCGAGATAATGACACAAGGTCAGTCTTTTGCAATCAGGGCTCGAAGGGCAGGAAATCATGATTTTACCTCAAGAGATATTGGTATTGCATGCGGTGATGCGGTATATGAAAAAATGAACAGAAATGTCAGTGTTGACCTTGAAGATCCGGATGTGGAGATTTTCGTAGAAATAAGACAGGACAGAGGATATGTTTTCACTGGATCCGAAAAAGGTGTGGGCGGGCTCCCACTTGGCACTCAGGGTAAAATGGTCGCTCTCATTTCAGGGGGGATAGATTCTCCTGTATCTGCATGGTTAATGATGAAACGAGGTTGTGAAATAATACCCCTGTACCTGAACAATGAACCTTTTTCCGACAATTCGACACGCGAGAGAGCAATGAGCTGTATTGAAGTACTCCAGAAATGGTCGCCTCACAAGAAATTCACGGTATATGAAGCCCCCCATGGTGACAACCTTCTGGCTTTCCTGAATAATTGCGATAACCGTATGAACTGTGTCCTGTGCAGGCGAATGATGTATCGGATCGCTGGTGAAGTGATGAAAATGGAGGATGCGCACGGCATTATTACTGGTTCTTCCCTGGGACAGGTAGCATCCCAGACCTCCGAGAACATGCTTGCAGAAATGTATGGGATCGAATATCCGATTTATCATCCTCTTATCGGGCTTGATAAACTTGAAATTACTGATATGGCGAGGAAAATAGGCACACTGGGGCCATCAACTAAACCTGCCACCTGCTGCATGGCTGTACCGGAATATCCATCTACGGCATCTAAACCCCAGGATGTAATAAAAGCTGAAAAGCTATTGGATATCCCTTCGCTTGTTGGTAACATGCTAAAAAACATAAAAAAATTCAAATGAATGTTTTTTTTCTGCGGAAAAAAAACATTATAGTTATAAAAAAAATACTGTATAATCCGTATATTACATTAAATCCTGGTGCTTCTTTCGGTAATTTTCCGCGGGACTCTTTTATTGTTCTCACCATGTCTTCAGGGCCCAGATACCCGACATTGCGCGATATTTCATCTCCTTTAGAATTGAGGAATACGATCGTAGGATAATATGCTATACGATATTTTTTCTCGATATCTATCCTTATCTGTGTGTCAACTTTTATGGCTACAAAATCCTTCATTTCAGAAATAACACGCGAATCAGGATACGTATCTTCTTCCATAGCAATGCATGGGGAACACCAATCAGCATAGAATTCCATAAATACCGGTTTTCCTGTTGAACTTGCTTCTTCCATACCTGCTTCATATTTATACCATTTTGTTGTTTCTGCATTTACGATGGAAATCGTTAAGAGAATAGAAAACAAGGAGATTAGAACTAAAAATTTCCTTTGTGGATGCATCAAGAGTAGAATACCAATTAGGTGTATAAATTTATTCGCAAAATATTCTGGATTTATATACAATAATCTTCATGATTATAATAATGAGAAATGTTTTTAAGCAATAAGATTATTCTAGTATCGGTGAAGTATGCACAAAAATTTACCAATCATTCTAATTATATTTTTGGCAGTGGTTTTTTCAGGTTGTACAGGTTCTGAAACTTCAAAAATAACCGCTGTGGAAGTGGTAAGATTTGATAGGGCCAATCAAGATCTTGATGCCAAAATCGTAGATATTAAACTTGAACCTGATGATATAATTGCAGGGGAGAAGGTAATTGCAAAATTGGACCTCGCAAATACAGGTTCTGAAAAGATAATAACTGAAACTGTAGATATCAAAGCTAAGGTCAAATCCCTTGATGATTCCATCGCAAATATATATTTGAAAACCATGAGCGATGAAAAGAAATCCAGGTATATAGAGCCTATAAAATTTGAAACCGAGATAGAACCCGGGACTATAAAAACTGTCAGTGCATCTTTCAATACAATCAAGGAGATGGAGGGAAGAAGCCTTGCAGGCATTTTCGAAATAACTATTACTTTAACCGTTAATGGCCAAAAGACCGAGGCAAGAGTCTTGCCTGTAACTCTTAAATCAGGAACTCCCAGGGTATTTACTTCCGCTCCTACCCCCACTCCGACACCTACACCTGCTGCGGCTCTTGCTATGATCCCACCTGATCCTAAGATCACACAGACAGCTATTCCCAAACCAACGCCTGAACCAACGCCATATATTGCGCTTTCACCTACGGGAAAGAATACGACTATATTTGTCAAAGATGATAGGTATTATCCTTCAGATATAACTATAGAAGCAGGAGATATGGTTCTCTGGGTTAATAAGGTAGATAGCGACTATACTCTTGTTGAATTGGATAAGAAAATACCTGATATGGTTCTTCGTGCAAGAAATAGCTACACTTTTAGCACTACCGGAGAGTATAGAATTGGTTTGTATTTCAAACCGATGCGCGGTGAGCCCAGGATCCTGACCATTAATGTTAGACACAATGCAAGTCAGTAATTTGGATAGTTCAATCGTTCTGCTTTTTTAACAATCTTTTTATTATTGAAAAACGATATTCGTTACATTATGGTATCAAGAAAAATATTCCTAATTATTTGTCTGTTAATAATCAACACAAGCATGGCTTATGCACAAACTCTGAATGTCGGTCCTGAACAGGCTTATTCGACCATTCAATCTGCCATCGATGCTGCAAAAAATGGAGACACGATCCTCGTAGGTGAAGGCACATACTATGAAAATCCCCTGATCAAGACTAATGGGATATCGATTACCGGGAAAAACAAGGAAAAAACGATTATCGAAGGGAGAAATACTTCCAGCGGAATTCGTATAGATGGAGTAAATAATGTGATAATTAGTGGATTTACTGTCAGGAACAGCCGTGGGGGCGCCCAGGAAGCTGCTGGCGTCACGATCTATGATGGGAAAGATAATACGGTCTCAAATATGAATATTTTTTCAAATAAAGTAGGTATTTCATTATATCAACAGAGTAACAATAATATCATTTCAGGAAATGATATAGAATCAAATGATAGAGATGGTATTTTTATTTATGCTTCAAATGACAACAGGATTTTCAATAATAATATTAAGAACAATAAAATATATGGAATTAATGCATATTCCTCAAAAGCAAATCTAATTTACTCAAATAACATGATCGAAAACAAAGACCAGGCTTATGACAATAGCGGTCTAAACTCATGGTATCTTGATAACAAAGGCAATTATTGGAGCGATAATACAGGAAGTGACGAATATATTATTACACCTGGTGGAAAAAATGTTAAAGATAATTTCCCCCTGAAAAGTGCTTTATCAATAAGATCAGAATCAGTCCCCACACAACAAGTACAAAAAGACAATGGAGAAACTAAATCAACACCCGGATTTACGGTTTTTATTTCAATTATTTCATTTGTCTATATAGGGATATTCAGAAGAAGAAAATAATTTTTTCATTGAAAGATAATGAAAACAAAAAACATCTAACTTTTTATTTCTTTCATGAAAATCGATTCTAGATATATTCTTTCGCGGATCAATTCAGAGATTTTTTCATCTCTGGATAATTGTGAAGGAAATATTTTATCATCGATCTCGATGGTAAGGTCACCATTGTACCCGATATCGCAAAGACGTTGTAATACAATTTCCATTTTTTTTTCATAATTCGCTGGATAATGCGGCCTTCCATTATGAGGAGCGCCAACATGCACATTAATGATCCGGTCTCCAAGTTCATCAATGAAAGATAGGGCTGTATCCCTGGAATTTAAAAAAGCATGCACTACATCGAATGTGAAATAAAGGCCCGGGAACTTATCCAGCACGTCTCTCATTTCACCAGGATTAGAACACATGGATTGAATGGCTGGCATACTGTTCTCAAGTGAAAGATTTACATTCAGGCTTTTTGCTTTTTCAAGGCATATCGCCAGATATCTTTCAAATTTCTTCCAATCCTCATCTGTGGGTTTTCGATGGGCTGTCCTTTTGCCAGGGTGGATCGTTACAACTCTGGCACCTATTTTTTTTCCAAGTTCAATAGACCATAAAGTTTCTTTAATTGTTGCCTCATGGACGAGATCATTATAAGAAGATGGGTTCAGATCCATAACAGGGGCATGCAGCGTACAGCCATCTGGCATAAGGGCGATCGTTTTTCTCAATTTTGAAACGCAAGTTAGATCATTTCTGTTCAACCAGAAAAGAGGCGTTTCAGCCCAGAATTCAACACTTCTGATACCTGCTCTTAACAATATATCCATTATATCGTTAAGAGAATATTCCCACGTGAACAGGGATGAGCATGAGATCTGCATCTTTGATCTGGAAATATTACTCTCTTGTAAAATACAACAATATACTTAATGCTATGAACTCAAGAACATCTGGAATAACTACATATATGGGATTATAGCCTAATATGTTAAATATTATAGGCTGGAAATGCTCTGGAGGAGGGTTTGCAATGATCAACAGTAACATAATGGCTCTTGAAAAGCTCTGCATTAATAATGCCACTGTAAAAACTATAAGACCAAGCGTAAAATTGGACTTGATCTTATTATATATTTGAATGTATGATACAAGGAGTACTAATAGCAATACTATGTTGCCTGCTGAAACATAATAAGTAATTTCAGTTAACTGAATAAAATTTCCTCCTGTAATTTTCACTTGCTTTATTTATCAATTTTTTCCCAAATTTGATGAAATTCATTTATATTTGCCTCCATAGTCTTGGAAATGAAATACATAGCGCCATATTTGTCACCTTCCATAGTTATTATCCCATTCTTGATAAGCACATCAAGATGGTGCCTGATAGTCTTATAATCCATATTCATAGCTTCAGCTAATTGGTTAGCATTATAAGGCCTGTCTATGAGCAATTTCAACATTAATGCGCGTGTTTGCCCACCACGTGTGCCTGCGATTAGATACCAGAGCAGTTTCTTCAGAAAGTTCTCTCTCCTATTATTGCAAATAAATGAATAGGGTCATAATTAAAACTTGTGGTTAAAAAAATCAAGAGGATGCACTGTAACTCCTGACTTTGAAGTCAGCGCAATATTCTTTAGCTATCTTCTTACATTTATCGATATCTACGACAGGTAGGTTAACCACTGTGAATCTTAACTCCATTCCAGATTTTGATACATCCTTTGCAAACTCAAGCATTTTTTCATATGCGTGAATGTACCTGGGATCACACAATTGATTGTATGTATTAGCATTATGTGCATTCAGGCTTATAGATACGGTTTTTATTCCCGAATCAGCTAACTCCACAGATACATCCCTTTCAGGGTATAATAACTTTGCATGCCCGATCGTATCAAGTCTTACTGGTATCCCTCGTATCTTGAGCCATTTTGAGATCTCAAGAACAACATCCAGGCGCACAAGAGGCTCACCCATGCCAGTAAAAACAACCTCATTGTATTTTGAAAGTTCCTGTTCGGAGAGTTCTTTTATTATTTCTGAAAGTGAGGGTTCTTTTGAAAGACGGAGATTGTATCCATATACCCCGTCTGAATACCGTTTTATACAAAAAACACAATCAGCAGTACACCTGTTTGTAATGTTGAGATAAAGATTGCCATGCGCCTCGTAAATTATTGTATCTTTATTTTTCATCTTCTTATTTAATTATAGTTTTTCATCGCTCATATTACTTCCTATCCATTTTATTCATGAGGTCAAAAGGTCATAAGATCAATCCATTGGTCATCGGTTAAGACCACCATTCTGCCCTAAATCGCTCTCTATTGACATGAGGATCAAGTGCCTGGCTCTGATAAACATTCATAACAGTTTCAA
>JAPMTR010000121.1 GCA_026552975.1 Candidatus Methanoperedens sp. | reverse complement strand
TCTCCTGGTTCATCAACTACTCAGATTCAGGAATATATGACTGGTACTTCAACTCAAGCGATAGCTATGGCGGAGTTTCAGTCGAGAACCTGACAATAAACGTGAACGATACGCTGCTTTCATTCACTTCCATCTCTCCATTATCAGATCCGTCAACAGAACAGGGGACGGCCCAGACTTTCAATGTAACCCTGAACAGAACAGCCAATGTTACCTGGTATATGAATGGAACCATTGTCCAGGTAAATGAAAGTATAATTTCAGCAGAATATGTTAATTCAACAGCAGGAGTTGGAACATATAATATATCAGCAGTAGCGAGCGATATTTATGATTCTGCTATAAAATCATGGAACTGGACAGTGGGAACCCAATCAGTATATATCGTAAGTGGTTATGTCTTTGACAACAACGGAATAGGTCTTGAAGGAGTCCTGGTCCAGAACTTTAGCAACCAGAATACAACGATTGCTTCAGGCCTTTATTCAATAAGCGGTCTGGTGAATGGTACTTACAACTTCAGCTACTCCATATCAGGATTCAACACAGACTACCTCGAAGTTACCATTGCCGGCGCAGATAATACCAGTGCCAACAAGACAATATACGACACAACGCCACCAGCCTCAATATCCAGCCCAATTATGATTACAGGCAACTTCTTCATAAACAATACCTGGATCAATCCATCAGAACTTGATTTCAACCATACAATGTTCATGGACATCAACGAGACAATAATTACGAATGTTAGCAATACTTCTACAGATCTTAATCTTACATGGTCCCCGCATTATAATCAGAACATCAGTGCCCAGACAGTTGATATTTATGGAAACACAAACCAGACAAAAGTTTGGTTAAATGCAACGATACCCAACAACATCCCTGTCCAGTCCGCACTCACTAACCTGACCCAGACCGCCGGAACCCTGATCCAGTTCACCGTCTCAGCCACCGATGCCGATACTGACCCGATCACCTATGGCACCAATGCCACAAACGGT
>JAPMTR010000118.1 GCA_026552975.1 Candidatus Methanoperedens sp. | reverse complement strand
TGGCGCAGGAAAATGAGTTCGAAGGGTCTGGATATGGCGGTGCTGGAATCATGGATAATGGAGAGGTGATGTTGTAGATTTTATAATGTGATTTATTCGAAGTTATGTTATGGTTTCAGGAGGTTACATGTGGAAAGCATAATGTTGAGAAATTTTTTGATGTTTCTTTTTTTTTATTCTTGATTTCAAAAGACCCAAGATCGCCAGGAAAATCAGCATCCATTTAAGTTATTTTCATCTTACAAGCTATATTTTTTCATATGTTTCCAGGAACTCTTCCCTTGATATTCCTGCTTGAGTGCAAATTGTCCTCATAGTTGAACCTTTTATCTTTTCATGGTTTGGCATTGTTAAAGGTGTATTGCTGCCGTCGGGATTTTCCCTTATCATAGAAATATGATTCCCAATTCTAACGATCTTGAATCCTAAAACTTCTAATACTTTTATTATTTTTCGTTTGGGCGCATCTATTGGAAATTTCATCAAACTGCAACTTCCGCAACGAAAGTCTCCATAATTTCTCCATTAAGAGCTCCAAGAATCTTGTTTTCACCAAACGTCTCAATATGGAATTTGATTGCAGATTTCACATCGGCAAGAGCTTCCTCATATGTGTCACCTTCTCCAATTACAATACCTTTTAAGCCAAGAGGGTATGCTATATAACCGTCTGGATGTCTTTCTACAATTATTTTTATTTGATTCATTTTTTCACCTTTAGCTTACTTGTCCAACCCATTCGCTTAGATTTCCTGACAATTCCCATTATCGAATGAAGCTCTTGATCCAGAGCAATTAATTTTGTCTCTAAATTCGCTGTTATCGTCATGATATTTCTTACATTTAGTTAAATTTCTACATAAATATAATCTTCTCTCCTCGAACTTCTCCTCCATCTCACTTTTCGACATCCCCATGATCGCGCCGTAAAGCCGGACATTGTCCTCTGCTGTTAGTTCAGGGTTGAAGCCAACGCCAAGTTCAAGGAACGGGGCGATTCTGCCATTCACT
>JAPMTR010000027.1 GCA_026552975.1 Candidatus Methanoperedens sp. | reverse complement strand
TAAGAAATATACAGAATAATCAGAGGAAAAACAGTATCGTGTGATACTATTCAGATATAACATTATGCACTAATTGTAACTGAAGGTGGGAAAGGCGGGATCAAAAGCTTGAGGATATCGTTCTTTATCTTTAATTTCCTATTGATCTGCGTTGGGTATTCGTAATGCTTCCATTGTATGCGGGGTTTCATTGAGATATTATGCAATATTATATATTGATGAAGTACTATAATATGGCCAAGATGGAATCAAGCAGAATATAGGAATTGCACTGGACTTGATAGATCTTCATGCAATATTGGAGCAATGAAAGATGTTTGATATTGAAGAAATACCTGCACTGAAAAGAGCTATCAGAACCCGGGCACATGCGGATAAGAAATTACTTGACGAACTCAGAGATGAAGTTCATTCATTTGCTTGTGAAGTCCGTACTATTAAACCACGTTCTACAACCGCGGTTTCATTAGTAGCAAGCGATGGAGGAAATAATAAACTTACATTCGATCCTTTTTATGTTCAACTAGTCAGAGTTATGGATTCTTATGGCAAACAACTATGTCTTGATGCCGTATCCCCTACCACGGATACAGAGGAACTCAGTAAGAATCAGTTCAATTCTGATGGAAGCGCCAGAACCGCTCTTGGAAAAATGATGATTGGCCTTGGAGTTGAACCACCAACTCTGAATAGGCTTAGCTATATGATTCCAGATGGCAGGACAATACGTGATAAACCAGAGTGGGTATTGGTTTATCGCGATTTATGTGAATGGGCTGTACTTTATGAAAGAATTTGCCATAATTCCTTCGCTACAGACACCTTAATCGTTAGAGATGGACTCCTTAGAAGTACAATTTTTCGTGGCGAATTCTTCATGACCTGGAGAAAAAAAATAGAAGAGGCAATTGCAAGAATATATCATCAGGATCACAGACAAGTTTTCTTGGTAGGCGTAGCTAAACATAGCAAAGTCATTACACGTTATCAATTAGCAATGGCAATTGAAGGTATATTTCCGTCTGGTGAGGCGCAATATGTTCGCATTCCCAGAGAACTTGAGGCAAAATCTTATATTAAGGATATATATGCACGCGGTCCCGAGACGGAAGGAGATAACAAAGAGGCACCAAAATTCGTAGCAGGAGACATGTATCTTGTGCGATTTGGTCGTCGTAGCAGTGATCCGGTTTGGGCTGTTGACATATTATCTCAACAGAGTCAAAAAGCATCAGATATTTTTGGTTACCTTCTTTCCGATGCTATCGATGGTTTTCCGGTTCCTTTCTATCCACGTTGTCTGCAGAAAGCACATGAACATGCACAAGTTGTTGATTTTGATCTAGATATTTTTCAAGATGAGATATTCGCAGCTGTACGTGATCTTCTTCCCCCAGAGAAGCAAAATATAATTGACTCTTTCAGATTTAAGTCAGATTTATCAAGAGCGAGGTACGGATGAAATTATTTCCAAAAGAACAGTTAGTTGGTATTTTTAGAGGATTTAAAGAAGGAGGGATGGAATTCCATGCAGAAATCGTTTTGCCTTATCGTAATGAATTTCAGAGTGCTCCAATGCATGGACAATTCCTTCTTGTTCAACTTGAAACAGAAGATGAAGGTGTATTAGGTCGCATAACATTGATTTCCTCAGAAGGAAGACTCAGCGAAAGTTCTGGAGAAGATTATGGCATACGTGCTATGTCGGATGACCGCCCGATTCCTGAAGACCTTCGAGAACAATATCTCAAATATCGTGTAAATATTCGAGTCCTTGGGGTAGTACGTAATGTGGACGGAAAACTTGTTTTCGCTGCTTCTCACCGCAGGCTACCACATGTTGGAAGTAAGGTAGCACTACTTTCAGATGAGTTGCTTCGTGAAGTCGCAGGCCATAATTTAGATGGAATTGATTTAGGGTTCTTTGCACTTGGAGAATTTATCTATAGTGGTGGAGATACGCGTTTAAGAAGTGAGCCGTGGTTTAAAATTAAAAATCCTGCAATTATTCCACGTTTTAATGTCCAATCTCTTGTTTCACGAAGATCTTTTGTCTTTGCAAGGGCAGGTTTTGGCAAATCGAATCTTAATAAACTTCTTTTCAGCAGTTTATATAAAGAAACTCCGACCGTAGAAAAAAGAGGTGGTCGAAAAGTTCCTGTCGGTACTGTTATTTTTGATCCTGATGGTGAATATTATTGGCCTGATGATAAAAATCGTCCAGGTTTATGTGATGTACCAGAATTAGAAGATAAGATTGTTGTCTTTACTAAAAAGAAGGGACCAAGCCCGTTCTATCAGTCTTTTGTAGCCAGCGATATTAAGCTTGATATTCGACGTTTAAAACCGGCAGATGTCGTTTCTATTGCATTGTCATCAGAAAAGCAGGACCAACAGAATGTAAGAAAACTTAAGGGGATGAATGATGAAGAATGGCGACAATTTGTAGATGAAATATACCAAAATTATAATGCTGCAGATCCAGAATTAATAAAAAAACTGCTACATCTCGATAAAGAACAAAGCGCTGAGATGGTAGCGGCTCGAGCCAATATGTCCGGCATAGTAAAAATGCTTCATGATCCAAGCAGTCAAATGATGGACATGCTGTTATATGCTCTTAAGCAAGGTAAGATTTGTATTATTGATGTCTCACAGATGCGTGGCACACCTGCATTAATTCTATCAGGTCTAATTCTACGTAAGATTTTTGATCATAATCAACAACAATTTACAGCAGCTCAACCTGAAACGATTCCTACAATAGCTGTTGTAGAGGAAGCGCAATCTGTACTTGGCAGTTCCGGTAGTTCGGGGGAAGGACCTTATGTTTCATGGGTAAAAGAAGGACGAAAATATGATCTTGGCGTTGTACTTATTACACAACAACCAGGCAGCATTGCATCTGAGATCTTAAGTCAGGGAGATAATTGGTTTGTCTTTCATTTGTTATCTTCCGGTGATCTATATGCACTCAAAAAAGCAAATGCCCACTTTAGTGATGATCTATTAAGTGTTCTCTTAAATGAACCACTAGTGGGGCATGGCATTTTTTGGAGTAGTGCTGGAGGAAAAAGCTATCCGATTCCAATCCGAATCTTATCATTTGAGACTCTCTATTCGGCCCGAGATCCTCAATATAATCTTCCTGCAGCGAAGACATTCGCTCAAGAGATTATTACGACATTTAAAGCTGCTGTAAAAGCGAGTTGCATTATAAAATCTGTAAATCAAGAAAACGAGGCTATATCTTCTGCTGAAGATATAGAGTTTTTATCCGGTGAAAAGATTGAAGAGCCACAAGATGTATCCGAAATGTATATCACTTCAGCAATTGAAACTTTTAAAAACGATACGACAACAATCGAGCGTATAAAACAGAATGGTTTGCCTTGGATGGGTATTCTTAAAGTTCTTGAGACTGGATTACCTGATGTGATAGATCAGCAAGAAAGAAATAAATTTGCTTATAGCATTGTTCCTCGTGCTCTTAATGATGTTTTTGGAGAAGGGAATTGGGATACCGAAAGACGTCCTAAACGTGATGGTACTGGTATGACTCCATGGGTCATATTAAAAAACAAGATTCAATAAAGCATTTATTTTGAAATGGTAATGAATATTTCTTCTAATGAAAGGGATATCGCAGGTTAAATTGTGGTGATTAATTTTTTCCCGTTGTATGTGCTTTTTGACCAAAACTAACTTTGTTAATATTTATAACCGCATTTCCTGCATTTCTTCATTAACATCATGCTTTTACACTTCGGACAAAATAGATTTCCTATATCGGAGCCACCTTTTATAGGTAGAGGATCTGTCTGAATTTTGTTATATTTTATGGTTGTATTTTTTAATAAAGAACTGTTATTTACTATTCGATCATTCTTCTCGTTTTGTGTTTCTCTCGATTTTGAATTTTTTATCCAATTTCTTATTATATCTCCTATTTGTAGAGAATTGCATAATATCATTTCATTTTTAATCCAAGAAGGTAAATATTGCCTTACAGAATATTTATCTTCTTTAGTAAATCTGTCGTCTGCTAAAATCAGAATTCCAGTTTCATCTCTGTCCCTGATAACTCTTCCCAATGCTTGTAATGCCTTATTCATGGCTGGAAGTCTATATGAGATAAAGTCGCCATTATTCACACCATATCTCCCTATGTAGTATTCATCCTTCATTTCTTGAAACGTACCCCTTGGTCCAAGTGGAAGACCGATCATCATAGCCCCTTTTAATGCATCACCACGGTAATCTTTACCCTCACTTAATGTCCCCCCACATAAAGCTATAAGCACTCCTCCTTTATTTTTTCCTGCATTTTTAAATTTTTCGAAAATTTCATCTGCGATACCATTCTCTTGATCGAAAAATTCTTTCTTGTTTTTTTTAGTTATATCAATACAATCTGTACTATAATCTCTTTTCATTTGATATGAAGTAAAGAATAAGGCAATATTTCCTGGAATATCGGTTATAAACATGTCAATACATTTTTTATAATTTGTTTTGTCGTCTCGATTCGCTGAAATAGTACTCACATCATTAATACCAATTATTAAGCGGTTCTGAGATGGAAATGAATTAGGAACGGAGTGTATTTCTGCCCTTCCCTTTTTTCCAAAATAATACAATTCATACAAATCAATAGGAGAAAAAGTTCCAGACATCATAATTGTAGTAGAATGTGAATCTGCTATTTTAGAAAGTGTTGAACTTGGATCAAGATTTATTAATTCTAGAATATTATTATTTTTATTTTTTTCATCTTTCCCTATCCGTAGAATATATTGATCATTATTACCAAAATGATTTATTATTGATAAAAGCGGTGCAACTTTACCTAGCGGTTGAACTTCATTAAATTCTGAATTATCTACATCATTTAGCAACTTAGCATAAGTTAGGCTTTTGTCAACAACGCTAATTTGTGCATTCTGGTCCAAATTATTGAATAAATTATTATTTAAGAGTTCAGGTGTAAAATAGTGCTCATTTCCATCCTTATCAAGAATATTCTTGAGTTTTAGGAGTACTTTATATAAAAGTTCAGACGTATTATTTTTATTAAATGCTTCATTTTTAGATTCAATATTTTTGAATACTTTAAGTAAAACATTTCTCTTATTTACGAGAAATTCATCGGTTGTGAAATCATCAATTATTAGGTTAGCTTTGGTTTCGTCATTGTTAAGCTTAAATGAGAGAGACTTATTTTCAGTGGATATAATTATGTTCTTAAAATCTTCGATTTTCTTATCCACAGTTACATTATTGAAACCAAAATTATCTTTTAGATATTCTATGATTTTGAATGTGTCTTTTCCAGGAATTTCATCCCACTTAAAAGAATATAAATCTTCTAATTGTTTGATAGCACTTTCAATTAAATTTTTATCAAATTTTTCGGAAGTGTTACGTTCTGTTGCTTCTCCAATATTGTGCGCTTCATCTATCAATAAAACAACATTTTCTTGATTCACTCCAAGTTTTCTGTAAGTTTTGCTACGAATTGACTCATCAAGTATATGATTATGCATTAGAATTGTTACATCAGAGTTTTTGGCAGCTGTTGCCATGCATTCGTATGGGCACACATTCCTGCAAATTTTCTTGGCTTGATCGGGGGGTAAAGGATGAGATAAGAATTCTTGAGCTTTAGTTTCAATTTCAAGTGAATTCGAAATACTTATTTTATCATCAATAAAATATCCTCTTTTTGAAAAAAGATAATACGGACAAATTAGCATTTCATTTTCAGTATGCAGTTGATTATTTTCGTTTTCATCAATAAAATATTCGATACTTATTGGTTTTTCATCGAATTTGCGTTCCATCACTTCAATGAGATTTTTATCCAATAATGGATCATATTCTTTAAGTTGGAACTCATTTATTTTATATTCTATTAACTTTCTTGTATTCTCAACTAATGAACTGCAGATTGCTGAACTTATTGATAATTTACATAGTTTTTCTTTTCCAACAATATATGCAATGCTGGGCTTTTTAGAGGTTCTATTGCAAATTTCATTGATTTCTTTTAAATATATTTCTATCTGGCTATTTGTGCGAACAGTCACAATAAATTTTTTATCGCCTTTATTGGCAAAAATCGGTGCGATTACGCTGGTTTTTCCACTTCCTGTGGGCGCATCGATCATAAGTACCGTATGATTATCTTTTTTCATGGCTTCTTCAACTTTATCAAGCATTAATTCTTGATTTTCCCTAAATTTAGAATAAGGAAAATAGCCACCATATTTTGAAGAAATCATATTCGCCGTATAATAATTTTTTTGTAATATAAACTCTTTTAATTGAATTTTTCAATGTTGCTAATTTAGGAACCTAATATTCGTCGTTCATTCATATCACCCATACTACGCCTTCCGTTTCTTTTTGCCAACCTTGCCTTTGTCCTCGCAAGGATACGGGTCGGTGTAGGCATAGTTACGTATCCAGACGACCATTGCATCGGCGATGCCGGGGAGAATGTCAAACCCATGGCGTTTACAGCGCGAGCGGAATTCGTTTATCACATTGGCATTTATCGTATCAAAAGGCGGCTGGGATAACAAATCATCGCCAGATGAAGCAATGAGCCATGCGTTTATTGCCTGTTCGAATCCAGTCCCATAGTTGATCTTCTTTTCAGCGCATCGCATACGAAATCTTTGGTACAGCTGGGCGTTCACATTTCGCAAACCTACCAGTTCTATGTCTTCAGTTCCTTGATTCTCCATACTATGTTATGATTTGTTAATCCCATATATTTATTACTATTACAATACAATAGTAAGTCAAATTTAATA
>JAPMTR010000026.1 GCA_026552975.1 Candidatus Methanoperedens sp. | reverse complement strand
CTATCTTGAAGCTGAAAAAAACAAATTGCAGAGATTAATTAAGGCAATATAAATGATAGATGCAATTCTTGCAAAACTTGCTGAAATTGCCGAGATAGAGTTTGCAGATGTGGTAATGGAGTATGATATTATTGAGGGAAAGCTCAGGTTATACATAATCGATGAATCCTTTCTTGATGTATGGTTTTCAAGACAAATTATAGGAAGATACGCTTATCACTGGGAGAGAAGACATGTAGATGGTGATATTTTTAGATGGGATAATGCAAAACACGATGTTTGGAAAAGTATCAAGACATTTCCTCATCATTTCCATGAAGGTATAGATAATATTGTGTGATGCGACGGGTGTTCCGCTACCAATGAGTGCTGAGGGATAAGTCAAAGTGAGGGAGATGGGGTACAGATATAATACAGTCTGAAAAAAGTAGAATTATAGGATTTCTTAAATAATAGGTCTGCATATATACATTTAATAGACAATATTTTGGAGTTAATTTAATGACCGCAATTATTGCATCGGCCAGGGTTCATGGAAGAAATCTTGAATTGATAGATAGTCCAATAACTCTTGGTTTATCTGAAAATGATGAACTATTTGTTGTTCTAACGAAAAAAAAAGAATCATTGGTTGAAAGAACAGCTGGAATCGAAATGGATGAAGGATTGATAGATAGTTCCATTGAATTGACAGAATCTGGTGAATAATTTGAAACAGGAGATAATACCTCCGGATTCAGATATTTTTATAGATAGCAATATATTTACGTATCACCTTCTTGGACACAAAAGATATAGAGATTCGGTGAAGGATTTTTTGATAAAGATCGAGTCTGGAATATATACCGGTTATATCAATGATGTTGTTGTGTCAGAAGTATATCATAACTTTATTCGTGTTAAAATATGTGATAAATTTAACATTCAAACGGTTGATTTCATAAGATTTATTAAATCAAATCCTGAAGCAATTGCTGAAGTGGATATGAGTAAGGTTACAGCTATTCTTTCGATGAAAAATATTCAATTTATACATGGGATTAAGATCGATATGGTCGAGGAGAATATGAAAAAATATAATTTATTATCTTCCGATGCGATCCACGTGTCGTCTTGCAATGCCCAGAATATTGAATATATGGCTACAAACGACTCTGATTTTGAAAGGGTAGATTTTCTTAATTTGTGGATGCCTTGAAAAATTGAATTGTTACAATAATTATATATAAATTCCCTGACGCTCTGCTTACCCCAATCAACTATACAGATACCAGAAAACATGAAATTCCCAAAGCATATCATGAAAATAAAAGATAAGCTTTATACTAATGCCATCAAATAATAATAAAAAAAAACAAACAGCAGATAAACATAGATGAACACAGATTTATTGTATAGAAATTTCTCAGCGTTCATGTTAACAATTATATAAAAAGAATAGATACAAAAGGATAGGAATAGCAGATTAATACAAGCATGTGCCTTCAATTGAAAATTAGCAACGAACCCAACGAACTCAGAACGAACCCCGGCAGCATGATTTCGTTCCAGTTCGTGCGAGTTCGCTGCTTAAATAACCCACAAAATAGAACACGGATGACGCGGATCGCGCGGATTTCCACGGATAATTCCTATCTGAATAATTACTATCAGCATGCATCAGCACAATCCGTGTTCCATTGTTTTCCCCCTTTTTACTGAATAAAATATGTTCGACCTTAAAACACCCAAACAACCATCCGAAGACGCCATCATAGTCAGCAACGTCTCGAAGCATTTCCGCATCCCACACGAAAAGAAAACCAAACTATTCGAACACATAGCAGGAACATTGAAGGGAACCACATCAACCTATGAAGAATTCTGGGCTGTAAAAGACGTGAGCTTCACCGTAAAAAAAGGCGAAACCTTAGGCATAATCGGCGAGAACGGAAGCGGCAAGAGCACTTTGCTAAAGATCATCGCAGGTGTATATGCTCCCGACTCAGGCACTGTAAAAGTAAACGGCAGGATCGCTCCGTTCCTGGAACTTGGTGTTGGCTTCAACCCTGAACTCACAGCAGAGGATAATGTCCGGCTCTATGGCGCGATCATGGGGATGTCGAAAAAAGAGATGGAGGATAAGTTCGAGGAGATATTTGAGTTCGCTGAGCTTTCCAGATTCAGGAACATGAAGCTGAAGAATTTCTCAAGCGGGATGTACGCGCGGCTGGCGTTTGCGACTGCTGCGGCGCCGAGCTTTTCACCAGCAATGAGGGCTGCGGGATGGTTCGATGCGGGTGGATGAAAATCTGTTTCGACTTATTTCGGTCTAAAATCAGTTAAGGAAAGTTATATTAAGATAAGTAACAGTATTAAAATTATCAATAGATGGTTATGATAATAGAATACATAAATGCGGCACTTGAAAAAGCTAAATACGAGATTATAAGTGATGAAGAACCTTTTTATGGGGAAGTCCCCGGATTAAAAGGAGTATGGGCATCTGGTAAAACCTTGGAAGAGTGTCGAAGAAATCTTGGTGAAACAATAGAAGGGTGGATAGTATTACGATTGAGAAAAGGTCTCAAAATCCCCCCTATTGGTAATATTCGAATAGAAGAGCCAAAGGTGATGGAAACCATTGACAAAATTAATGCCAGTGTCATGGAAACTGCTTGTTAAGAGACTGCAAGATTTTGGATTTGAAGGACCATTTTCAGGTGGAAAGCATCCCTATATGATAAAAGAAGATTTTGTTTTGACAATACCAAATCCGCACAAGCAAGAAATTAGCGTGGATTTGCTATCACGCATTTTGAAACAAGCTAGTATTAAAAGAGATGATTGGTTAAAATAGATTATGAAATGGATTACCGTCCTCTGATACTACTATTGAAAAAAATAATATCAAAATAAACTAAAACCGTAGATGAGCGTACTATTGACGCTTTCGGTACATATTATATGAACGGCGCTGGGGTGTGACCCCAGACCCCGGTGATGCGCCGTCGATGGCGGAGTTTACCATGAGATCAATAGTTGCATATAATTCCACCATCTCATACTTGCACGAATAAGAATAAAGTATCCACTTTCGTTTTGTTTCCAAGCACTTTCGCAGACCCCACAAGAAAAATATATACATCGAGAAAGTCTTGTAGTACTATAGAACGGAGAAAAGCATGCTAGACTATGAAACTGAGGTTCTTGAAGTAACATCAAAAATTGGATATAATAAGAGTGAAATAATAAACAAAGCTCTTAAAATGTATTTAGATGCTAATAAAGAGTTAAAAGAAAAGCTAGCTGTTGAACTTTATAAAGAGAAAAAAGTTAGTCTGGGAAAGGCATGTGAAGTTGCAGATATATCATATGAAGAAATGAAAGAACTTCTTCACAAAAATAAGATCAAAATACGGAGGGGACCTGTATCGCTAAAAGATCTGAAAACAAGGGCAGAAGAGCTAGCAGAGATATTATAGTAGATACAGGATTTGTCAGTGCTTTTTTGAAAATTGACCAGATTGAACTGATCTCACGGCTTGGAAGAATTTTTATAACCATTGAAGTATACGAGGAATTGAGTAAGTGCAGATTTTTGATAAAACCTCTTGTGGATGAAATACATAATGGAAATATTGGGTTGATGGAATCTGGTGATTAATCTCGTTTGCAGAAAAAGTATCCGAGGCTTGGATCAGGAGAGCTCAGTGTAATTTTTTGCGCTAAAGATAAAATTGCTTTTATTGAAGACAGAGAAGCAGAAAAAGCTGGACGAGATGAAGGATTAAAGGTCTATAATATTCCAGAAGTTTTGCTTGCTGGAAAAATGAAGGGAATATTTGAGAAGACTGAGATAATGCAGATAATTAGCGAGCTTCGAGAAAAGGATGGATATGTATTTAGAAAAGTGATAGAAAAGGAGTTAACGTCCTTCTAAAATTAATAAAGATACCAATAACGGTCTGCCACTATCCTCCCGGAACGAGCAAGTGGAATAAGATTGAACATTGCATGTTTTCATTTATTTCAAAGAATTGGAAGGGAACGCCACTTGTCAGTTTTGAGGCAATTATTAAACTTATTGGGGCCACGACAACAAAAAAAGATCTTACTGTATCAGCACGTTTAGATGAGAATGACTATCTGAAAGGAGTTAAATTTACAGATGAAGATATAGAAAAATTGCATATGGAATCTCATCATTTACATCCAAAATGGAATTATACTATTTTACCAAAAAGCGACTAATTTGGATAAGTTATTTTTAGGTATCACCTAAGGGATCATAATAGAAATTATCGGAGTTTTCAGTAATAATTATTTACTATTGGAACAATGTAGATAAGGTGGTAAAAGTTGCCATTCAAAACTATAAAAATAAGAGATGAAACATACGAGAATATAAACATCTTCGTTGGAGAATTGATGAAAGAACTGAAAAGACCGGTATCTATAGATGAAGCATTGAGATTTTTGCTTAAAAGTAAGAAAAACAAACCAAGTCAGTTCGCCGGGGGCTGGAAAATGGATGATAAAGAATATGAGAACATCAGAACTGAGCTCAAGGAAAGTTGGAAAAAATGGCAATTGTAGTAGACACCGATATTCTCATTGATCTGCTCAGGGAGAAAGAGTATGCAGTCCTTAAAATCGAAGAGCTTGAAAAAAAACAGGAACTTGCCACTACCGATATAAATGCCTTCGAGCTATACTTTGGCGCTTATAACTCCAGTAAAAAGGAGAGAAATATCGTATCGGCGAAAGGTTTGCTCAAAACCCTTATACTGCTCCATACAAATGAAGATATCATGGAAACAGCGGGCAGGATATTTTCTGAAATGAGAGCTAAAGGTAAAATGATCGAAATAAGGGATTTGCTGATCGCAGCAATTACTCTCCAGAACGGATACAAACTCTTAACGAATAATAGAGATCATTTCATTTGGATCGATGGTCTTGCCCTTTACGAATAGATTCCTTATACTATAACAATATCGAAAGAAGAGTAAATGAAAACCATAGCCATAATCTACGCCTTCAATGAAGAATCAACTATAGGAGACGTGTTCAAAGCCACCTCCCGCTTCGTGGATGATATCCTTGTGATCAGCGATGGCATCACTGACAACACATCCGATGTCGCAAAAGTGCAGGCTCAACCGTCATCGACAACATCGTGAACCGCGGTCTAGGCAAAACTATCCAGCGCTGTTACAAGGAAGCCATAAGGCAATCAGGGAAGCTCTGGTTAATTCTTTCTGTTGCAGGGATTATTATGCTCCTGAGAGCAACAAGATCGCAATATTTAAGAACCAGGTGAAAATATGGAATCCTGGAACCTTTCCAGAAGGCCTCACTCCCGAAGATTTCATTATGGGCGACGAGCAGTCAGTCCTTAGAAATCCTTTGATAGCTGAAGTATTATATAAGTCAAAAGAGATCGAGCGATGGGGTTCAGGGTTAAAAAGGATTTGTGAAGAGTGCAAGGCCAGCAATGTGAAAGTCGAATTCAAATATCTTAAGACGGGATTTTTAGTTGTTTTTTATAGATCAGAGGAAGGTACTACCCCCAAAACTACCCCCAAAACCCGGGATAAGATTTTTCTTCTCATCAGGCAAGATCCAGTTATTACAAATGAAGGCATAATTTCATGGAAGGGATCATGTAAAGGAGGTCGCTGGGAAATTCAGCGAAACGATTGAGGATTATGAAACTCATACAAAAAACCAAAGAAAAAAGCATGCAATTATTGGACGAACAGGAAATTTCCACAGTATAAAGAGATGTAAACATGAACATTACATTGCATAATATTTCAAAAGAAATGGGGCTAAAAGAAGATGAGATCGTTACTGGCGGTATCAGGGCTTATATCAGATTAGAGCCAGGGAAAATAGAAGCACAGCTTTATTCTCTATATCGTAAGTATGGGATAAAATCTACCGCAGATCTCGAACATAAAATAGAAAAAGGCACTGTAGTAGAATCTGATGTTTTTGAGGATCTCACCAGGATAGACTATCTCGAAGCTGAAAAAAACAAATTGCAGAGATTAATTAAGGCAATATAAATGATAGATGCACTTCTTGCAAAACTTGCTGAAATTGCCGATATCGAGTTTGCAGTTGTGGTAATGGGGTATGAAATTATAGAGGGAAAATCCACACTAATAAAAATCATCGCAGGTGTATATGCTCCCGATTCAGGAAGTGTAAAAGTGAACGGCAGGATCGCTCCGTTCCTGGAACTTGGTGTTGGCTTCAACCCTGAACTCACAGCAGAGGACAATGTCCGTCTCTACGGCGCCATCATGGGGATGTCGAAAAGTGAGATGGAGGATAAGTTCGAGGAGATATTCGAGTTCGCTGAGCTTTCCAGATTCAGGAATATGAAGCTGAAGAACTTTTCAAGCGGAATGTATTCGCGGCTGGCGTTTGCGACTGCGGTGGCGACGGATCCGGATATTTTGCAATAGGTATGGTGTTGGCTTTTAATTATGGTTTCCAAACCTTAAGCCATTCCACTCTTTCGAAATCGATATCATTTGTAATAATATTCTCTATATTATATGACTTGGCAAATGAAACAATATAAGCGTCTGTTGCCAAAAGAGAATATCTATGTGAAATTATCAATGATTCTGCCAATGTGTTGATCTTTTCTTTCAAAATGATGAAACCCATATCGAATAACCTATCTATTTCATTCCAGCAAATGGCCAAACTCTGGATAGTATTCTTATCCTTTTTTAAAATTCTTATAGCATCGCCTGTATTTAATGCAAGACCTCTTTCAATGACCTCTGCGATCATTAGCCTGTGCAACAATTCATTCAAAACAATAGTGGGTATATATCCTTCAGTTTTTCCAGATTCAACTTCATGAATAAGTTGCGTGCAGGGATTTCCATACTTTGGATGATCAAGAGCCGAATAAATAAAAATATTGGTGTCAA
>JAPMTR010000030.1 GCA_026552975.1 Candidatus Methanoperedens sp. | reverse complement strand
TGAGAGTGTCGAACAGGGACGGGAGTTTGTCGAGGCTTATGTTGCCTTCACTCATTACGTGGAAAGAATCCACATGGATGCAACGGCCAAGGGAGCGCACGATGAACACTCTAAAGGTCCCAAACATCCCGCTGCCAAGCATCCTACATCTGATGTTCACAAGCACGGAAATTAGACAATATAGGAAGGAGTACAAAATGAAAATAACACGTGTATCAGAAGAAACCGCATTCAAGAATCCTCACAAAGTACAGGCAAAAAAAATATTCGGATCTCCTGATGCGGAAGTCATCCATATGACCTTAAATCCGGGTGATGGTCTTATGTCCCATAAAACACCGGTTAATGTATTTTTTTATGTTCTTGCAGGTGAACCTACAATTGAAATCGGGGACGAAAGGGAGAAAGTTTCCGCTGATTCAATTATTGAAAGCCCGGCTGATATTCCACACCGTGTGTACAATGAATCTGAATCTACAGCAAAATTTCTGGTGGTGAAACTTCCAAAATCAAAATGACAAATTCATGACCGCCTTCTTCTATTCTGTACGGTAAATGTGCAGTAGAAAGCCTATAAAAAGCAAATCAAGCGGACTGGCAATAAAAATGCCCGTCGCTTAATTTTATGCTGGGTATGTTGTATTGATTGCGTGAAAACAGCTATCATTGATTCAAAAAGGTTCTTGATGGTTATCAGTAGATTGAATAAATTATTTGGCGTCGGTCCGATGGGGATGTTCATAAGCCTTGTGTTGTTAGCGATAGCTGTTTGGGTGGATCGCGTATTGGGACATTCAGCAATATTGACAAATCCGACACCACTAAAAGTTGTTGGTGTGGTACTTGTCATCATCGGATTGGGGCTATATTTCTGGAGCTTTTGGACATTGCGAAATTGGTGGGCCAAAGACGAACTCTGCATAATGGGTCCTTTCAAGTGGTTCCGTCACCCGATGTATGCCGCTTGGATTACCTTTATAATACCAGCTGTGGCTCTATATCTTAATTCCTGGATTATCTTGTTCTTTGCTGTCTTGATACATCCAAT
>JAPMTR010000029.1 GCA_026552975.1 Candidatus Methanoperedens sp. | reverse complement strand
TCAAGGGCGTCAGTACTACGAACTAAAATATTTTGATGATTTTTGCTTGAATTGAAAATCCAATGATGGTTGCATGGGCGTACGTGAAGCGCCGGAAAATTTAATTTAAGTATGTTTATAATTATTGAATGTATTTAAGTGGAATGAATGATGTAAAGCCCTGAGAAAATTACATATAGCATGATCGAGAATAAAGATTTGAGATAAATGCAAAAACTAAGAATCAAGATCATTGGAAAAAAACTGCATGATATCGGTTACAGAATTCCACTTATCAATAAAGCACTTTCGCTGGGCGTCAACAATTTCAATACCTTCAATGTAGACCTTGATAGTGCTCAGGCAGTTATTGCGCTCATCGAAGCGGATGACGAAATCATTGAGGAATTTAAGGATTTTATCAATACATCTCATCCCGAAAAAGCTGTTATAGAAAAAGTTCTCTTCGAAGAATATAAAAACAATGTTCCTCCGATAGAACGAGTCCTGCAATCATTTCAGATGGAACAATGGGGAAAAGGAATACCTATACTTCTGAAAATTTCAGAAACATTGGATAAGAATACCTCCATCTTAAAAGAATTTAAGAGTGAAACAAACAATAATTTCAATGACTTGAAGACGATAATGTCAAAACATGACGCTGATGCAAGTGAGAGGGTATTATCAATAAAGAGAGAAATAATTGAGATTAAAGAGAGACTATCAAATGTGGAAATGGCAGTCTCGGATATATAATATTTTAATGGCACATAAATAAAACAGATAAAATCACTAATGCTAGATTTTCATTATTCTGGTATTATCCATCATTAGCCAGAAACCAGAGCACCACGATCGAGATTTACCTCCCCTCACCTGGGATCCAGCTTTCGTGAACTGGAACAACAGGACTTATAACACCCCCTGGACAAATCCGGGCGGGAGCTGGTTTGACAGGAATTATGCTGCCCAGGGTAACGTACCATTTGCCTCGATCACATTTAATGCGAATTCCCTGCCGGATAACAAATACTATGCCTTTAATGTAACAGAGCTTGTCCAGAACTATGTTTCT
>JAPMTR010000025.1 GCA_026552975.1 Candidatus Methanoperedens sp. | reverse complement strand
TGTTAGCAATTTAACAGACAATGTTATACCATTCCCGGTTAACGTCACTGTTAATTCCACAAATGACCCGAGTAAGATCGGTTATGTCAACACTTTAACGACCGTTTCTTCTGCAGCAGTAAATGGCACTGACCTGACAAACATAACTGCTTTATCTGGATCAGTTGAAGCAGGAATAAATATGACATATTATCTGCACCTTCAGAATACTGGAACATTAACTGATAATTATACTATAATTGTTGACAATCCAAATGGTGCAAGTATAGCATATACTAATCTGACCTCAATAATGCTAGGTTCTGGAGCAGAAAAGGTATTCTTGTTAAATGTATCAAATACTACTGCCAATGCAATTCCATTCCCGGTCAATGTTACTGTTAATTCAACGAATGATCCAACCAAGATCGGCTATATCAATACAAGCACTACAGTGACACCCCCGGCAGTAAAAGGGGTCACCCTGACAAACATATCAGCCCTGGAAAATACGACCACGACCGGTGTTAACAGGACATATCGGCTCAACCTGACAAATACAGGCACAGCAACAGACACATACACTATAACAATAGATCCGGGAACAGCAATAGCAGCCGTGGATCTCACATCTGTTCCACTTGTAGCTGGCGCTTCTCAGATCCTGGCGCTAAATGTGACAAATGCCACTGCAGATATCGTATACGTGAATGTGACAGCAACTTCGACTGATGTCAGCAAGAACGCTTCTATCAGTACCACAACCTATGTGCATTCACTGCCTCCGGAAATGGTAACGTCTTACTGGGGAACGGTGAAAATACTTGGTAATGCAACAGCCAATGCAGTTGTGAGAATATCTGGAGCAGATACTCTTGAACTGGCAAATACGACGAGCAATTCCAATGGCCTCTATCTGATACAGGTGGCATGGGACGACCTTTCCACTCCAGGAATTGATGAAGGTGTTGTAACAGGTGAGAATTTGACCTTCAAGGTGAATGGAACGATCGCGGGTACAACAATCGTGGGTGCAAAAGGCACGAACACACATCTTAACCTGACCGTAGCTGATAATGTGCCCCCGGTAATAACAATAACATTCCCGGTCAATGACACAAATATTTCAATATTTGACAGGGTAATAATTGGCAATATCACTGATGACAGCGCTCTTTCAAGTGCTAACCTGATTGTCGAAAATGATCTTAAGAAAACGTGGACAACAAAAGGCATCTTCAGGGTATTGAATAACTTTACCCAGGGGCTTAAGAACATCACTATAACAGCAAAAGACCAGTATGATAACTACAATCAATCCAGCACGTTCGCCACAGTGTTACCGCCTACATTTGTCGGAGTCGTAAACGTTGGAGCAGGGAATAGTACTACTTTGACGGCAAATGCTTACACAGGTGTTGATTTAGATGTGTGGGCAGCAGGAAATTCAGCTGTTGCAGGTACCATTCTGATAAATGCCAGCATAAATGCAGGCGATTTTAATGCAAGCACGATTGCTGCTGGCCTGGACAGGTATGTTGATATCAATGCAACGAATTTGACTGGAAATCTAAGCTCAGTGAACCTGACCATGTACTATTCTGATTATGATCTAGATAAGAATCTCAATGGAGTAGTAGATGGAGGAGATATCAATGAAGCTACATTGTCAGTATTCTGGTACTGGGATAATGCAACAGGTGCCCAGGTATGGTGGCCTCTTGCTTCCGGGACAGATCTTTCAGCAAAACTTGACAAAGCGGGAAATCCCGGACCAATAGTAAGCAAAGTTTCGAAAAACACTACTGGCAACTATATCACAGTGACAATGAACCATTTCTCGATCTATACGATCGCCGGAACAGTCATCCCAACCCCACCACCTGGATGCACCGTTAACTGCGGCGGTAGCGGTGGTGGTGGCGGCGGCGGTATGTCCGGTGAAAATTATACCAATATCGATGTGATCGAGAAATACGATATGCAGATATCCAAGGATGCTCTTACATCCTACAAATTCGTTCATGCCAAGAATCCCATTATATATGTAAATATAACTGGCAACACCAGTCTTGGTATTATCACAGCATCCATAGAAGTATTGAAAGGCACCTCTACGCTCGTGAAGAACCCGCCTGAGGGGCTTGTCTATAAGAATGCCAATATCTGGGTCGGGACCACGGGATTTGCAACACCAAAGAACATCAAGGACGCATTCATCAAATTCAAGATAGACAATGCATGGATGAGCGCAAATGGTGTTTCTGCAGGCGATATCGTCCTTATGAAATGGGATGGCACAAGCTGGATAAAGCTGGAGACAAAAGTACTGACAAAAGACGATACCAACTCATACTTTGAAGGCTGGACAAATTCCTTTTCGCCATTTGCAATAGTTGCAAAGACACAAGCAGGGCCAACACCCACAGTAACAACACCAACACCAGCTGGAACACCAAAGACCACAGCAACAGCGACACCTAAACCCATCACTAAGGGGGGCGGGATATCTTATTGGATTATCGGCCTGATCATCCTTGTGATCATCGGGGCTGGAGCATACTACTTTGTGGTGGTGAAAAAGGAGAAGTAAGAATTAAGGGGGCGTTATGCCCCATATTTTATTTTAATGGAATTATGTTAACAAAAAAGGAGACTAAAGGAAAGATAAAGGAGACAAAAATTATGAGAAAAGGAATATTAATAGGAATAGGAATCTTTGTAATACTGCTGGCGCTGGCAGGAACGGGAAGCGCATCATCAGTATATGGTGGTGGTGGCTTCACGAACTGTGGTTATTGTCACACAAGTGTACCGGCATTAAATGGAATCGGAAGTTATTTCGAACAAATTCATTTATTTGATGGTTCCATAAAACCATCTACAGGTGATAGTTGCAGCACATGCCATACAAGTATTTCGACATCAGACTTCAGTCTGACTTCAAACGGTTCGAGCTACAATAGCACCCACAGGTATAATGCTACAACGCTGGCTTCTGTAAAATTGATTGGTAATAATGGATGCAACAATTGCCATGTTGATGCTGAAAATAATGACTTTAATTTATCCACAGGCGCAGCATCTTACCTGGGCTCCGCGATATGCGAAGACTGCCACAAGGCGAAGTACGACGTATGGTCGAATACTCTGCACCGGGTAATGTTAACGCCAAATAATACAGCTGCGGCGATGGGTCTTCAACTTGCGCCGTCTGCTGGTTCATGGGCTGATATATCATATGTATTAGTTACCAAATTTGAATTAGCATATATCAACTCAACAGGATATTTCCTTGCTGAGAATGATGCGTATGAAACTGAAACTCAGGAATGGATAAATAGCAGCCATGCTGGCGGAGCATATGGCACATGCGGAAGATGCCATACCACTGGCTGGAATGGATCAGCTGTAAACGCACTGCCCGGAATATCTGGAACCTTTGAAGAGCCCGGAATTGGCTGTGAGAGATGTCATGGGGCCGCAGGCAACGGACATCAGGTAACGGTAAATGCTTCATCAGATCTATGTATTGAATGCCATACTGGGAGTCATCATGGAACTGGTTGGGAAGATGGTGCACACGCGCCACCTGCCGCCCGTGACGGTGCCACCTGTTCACAATGCCATTCGCCGTTTGATAAATATCAAACAAATGGCAGTACATCAAGAAATGATCCTAGCAATCCAAATGTAGCGTGCGGTGTATGTCATAATATCCATGACATGACTGATAGCCAATATGCAGATACATTCACCAATGGAAATTTCAATGCAACAGTATGGTCTGATATTCCAAACGCGAAATTAAGCTTCTTTAATGGAACCGCTTCATTAGAACAAGGGACAGATGTATTCGATGATCTGGAAGCTGAATCAGTAGCCACAGGTGTCGATATATCAACTATATTATGCTCCAAATGTCATGTTCCATATCATGGGCTGGGACATACGAATATGCCATTTACTAATCTTTCTCATGGTAGAGTAGGCGAGGAAGCTACCTGCACAGACTGTCACATGGAAGGTGCCAATGCAAAACTTGGTAAAGGAATGATGAAGAACCATGCAAACGAAATCAAAGGTGGAGCTTCATGCGGTGGTGCCAAATGCCACGGAACATCAGAACTAACCCCAGCAGATCCACTGGTCGGCAATGGGTCAGGGTCAATGCAGAAAAGATTTGACGAATGGGGTGCAAGCGCACACAACGTCAAAGAAGTTGGAGTTGGTGGGGATGGGTATAACCATTACTACGGTATTATAAACGAAACAACTGGTGTTAACTCTACTACAATGCAGCAGCCCAATTGTAACAAATGCCATGATCCACTTAACTGGAACCCTGGGAATGATTATAACTCTACTACCGGAGAACTTAATCCAAAAGAACTATTGAATGAAAACTTCAAGGGTGTTTACTGCACTGTATGCCATCCTCTCCATGACATGGGTAACTGGTTCAACGCGACCTTTAATTTGTATGGTCAGGAAAAAGCCTATGGATTGTTCACAAAAATGTTAGATGGGACAAGATATAGGAACGGTTATACAATGGTGGAATCCACAACTGAATTATGCGGCAGCTGCCATGCAAGCGTTAGAATAGGCAGATCTGAGTCCGGATGGCTAATCGGTGCCTCCGATCCTAATAGAACACATGGATTCCCGGCAAATGACCTTTTTAATGGCTCATGGAAGCAAACAGGAACGTTGAAATTTGAGTGTACAAGTTGCCATTATGCAACAATGACCCGGTACGAGAACGGGACAAGTATGCCTCAAGCCGAGAGGATAAGAGGCCACTCATTCAAGGTGAATGCTACACTATTGATGAACAATTCAAGAGATTGTTACACATGCCACATAACTGGAAGCACATTGGGTAACCTTAGCACTTCGATCGAGAATATTCAGACAGAAATCCATGACCAGTGGAATACTTCCAACCAGACCGTAATGGATGCACTGGTAAAAGTTAGGGAATTTACTGGTGTGAATACCACGAGCAGGACTAAGATCGCACAGGCATACTGGAATATAAAATTGGTGTCATCTGACGAGAGCTGGGGCGTTCATAACCCCGAAGGGACAAGAAAACTGCTTAACGACGCCGTAACCCTGGCAAACGAGGCAAATTCTTCACTCGGGCAGGCCACATCAAATGTTGACCTGATCACAGGCTGGAACCTGGTGGCTCTTAGCGGTACACCTTCCGTAAATCTATCGAAAGAGGTCCTCTCCTCGGTATCCAGCAATATTACCGTGGTTTGGGGCTATAATGCCAGTGCCAGTAACCCAATAGATAAGTGGGAACTGTATGATCCGGTAATGGAACTAACCGCGCCAGAATTTAATGATCTGAAGACAATAGTACCTGGCAAAGGATACTGGATATACGCAAATGTTGCATGCAAGTGGACCGTTTAAGGGTCCACTTTATTTTTTTTGGAGTGAGAGAATGAATATAAAGATTTTATTTTTTTTACTAATGCTATTGATCCCCGTAAGTCAGGCAGTTGAACCATCGGTGACTTCTTACAATGGTTATGTTACCGTCGACAGTAATTCAACACCAAATGCGCAGGTAAAAGTGTGTGTGGACTTGGGGGAAATATCCAGTTCAACAAGCAATGACCGAGGGTATTATTTTTTAAAAGTCCCATGGGAAGATGCCGGCTTCAACCAGGCGGGTGTAAAACCAGGTGAGACCTTAAAATTCCTTGTGGACGGAAAACTTGCAGATTCAAAGGTTATCGGTTCAAAAGGTTCGAACATACTACTTAATCTGTCAATCACATCCTCATCAGCAGCATATGTGTGTAAGACAACTGCAGGAAATACTGTAAATACCGCAGGAAGCAGTGGAGGCGGCGGTGGAAGTACCGTTTCTGCGGAAACCTTTGAAAACATCGCAAAACAAGAATCAAGGGAGGAAATGCTGTCAAAAGATGCCCCAAGGACATACAGTTTCAGCACCCCGGAATTGCCAGTTTCGCAAATTGTGATAACAAGCAATATCAACGCGGGTTTGATAACTGCAAAGGTCGAGCTTCTTAAGGCAAGATCAACACTTTTGACTGTTGATGCGCCAGGAAAAGTAAATAAATATCTCAATATCTGGGTGGGATCCCTTGGTTTTGCCATTCCAAAGAACATAAAAGAAGGTGTCATAAAATTCAGGGTCGAGAATTCCTGGATAACATCAAATGAAATCACGGATTCTGATCTCAGGATGCTGAAATGGAACGGGATCGAATGGATGTCACTTGCTACAGAGAAAAAGAGCAGTGATGAGAAGTTCACATACTTTGAGTCAAAGACCACATCTTTCTCACCGTTTGCCATATCGGCAGTAACAGAGGCTGCAGCGCCGCAAGCCTCACCTGAGGCGTCGGCGGCAGTAACGGCAGTGCCAACTTTAATACAGGAGACACCAACACCAGCGCCCACTAAAAAAGCGCCAGGGTTTGGGGTCGCTCTGGCACTTGCAGGGATGATCGTAGTGGTTTTAAGGAAGAGAAGCGTTTAGCTTTTCTTCCTTTCATATCCTGTTTCTTGACAAGTGATGATTTGTTAACATATTAAATTCCATTCACAATTCTTTTTATTTCAACCCCGTTATGGACTTTGTAAAACGAATTGATGATCTATCTGCCATTTCTGAATACAACATAGTATCTCCTTTCTTGCTGACACCGGATAATTAGATCCGCGGTCATCCGCGTCATCCGCGCAATCCGCGTTCCATTTATTTTGCACCTTTTAATATGCTATGATCGAGCAGTGTGAAAGTAATAAAATTTGAATTCATCATCGCTGCTGCCCCGAAATGCTATTATATACCCTGAGTCCCCGCTTATTCGCTAAAACTACGCAAATTGTTTTTATTGATACCTGCTCTTCAATCTAATTTATGGGTAGAAGCAAGTCTGGAAGACAGTATTAATGGTTATTTATATAATCCAAGCGAATCATGACGCTATGGCAAAAGCACCATAGCGTCAAGTTAGTCTTGAGACATTTTAAATATATTACTTATTATTTTATTTTGTAGGTTTCTCCCACTCAAGAAAAACACAAAATAATCAACTAGAATATGAAAAATATTTTGTAGT
>JAPMTR010000028.1 GCA_026552975.1 Candidatus Methanoperedens sp. | reverse complement strand
AGAGAACTATGGGCGCGGCGAGGAATTGGAAACTCATGCTTATGAATTTATTCACACTAAAAATCCAAAGGATGTTTTGAAAATGAAATTCGATGTAATTATAGGAAATCCGCCGTATCAGTTGAGCGATGCGGGGGCAAAAGCGAGCGCTTCCCCCATATATCAGTTGTTTGTGCAACAAGCCAAAAAGCTGAATCCTCGCTTCCTGTCTATGATTGTTCCTTCCCGCTGGTTTGCGGGTGGCAAAGGTCTGGACGAATTCAGGAATGAGATGCTAAACGACAACCGTATCAGGAAACTTGTCGATTATCCTGATTCGACCGAGTGTTTCCCCGGCGTTGATTTAAGCGGCGGGGTTTGTTACTTCAAATGGGACAGAGACAACCGGGGCGACTGCGAAATCACAAGCATTATTGAAGGCAAGGCGTCCACAATGACACGGCCGTTATTGGAAAGCGGCCTGGATACCTTTATTCGTTACAACGAGGCAGTTCCTATACTTCATAAGATACTGAAACACAAAGAAAAGAGCTTTAGTGAGATAGTTAGTGCAAGAAAACCTTTTGGCTTAACGACAGAGGCAAAAGGAAAAACCGAGCCTTTTGCAACCTCCATAAAGCTATATGGCAGCACAGGTATCACCTATATCACCAAGAATGATGTTGTTTCAAACGCGGAATGGATCAACAAGTATAAGGTCTATATCTCTCGGGCATATGGCGAACGGATTGCGTCGTCATACTGGGTGACAGGAAAACCATTCTTAGGGCAACATGGCACGTGCTGCTCCGAAACATATATCGTTATCGGACCCTATCCATCGAAGGACATTGCAGAGAACGTCATGTCCTATATACGAACCCGCTTCTTCCGCTTCTTGGTCTTGTTGATAAAGAACACCCAAGATGCCCCCCAGAAGGTCTATTCGTTTGTTCCAATCCAAGATTTTACCCTGCCTTGGACCGACGAGAAACTCTACAAGAAGTACGGCCTGAACAAGGACGAAATAGCTTTCATCGAATCCATGGTGCGCCCGATGGAGGCGAAGAATGAGTAAACATAAGCAG
>JAPMTR010000062.1 GCA_026552975.1 Candidatus Methanoperedens sp. | reverse complement strand
TCTCCTGGTTCATCAACTACTCAGATTCAGGAATATATGACTGGTACTTCAACTCAAGCGATAGCTATGGCGGAGTTTCAGTCGAGAACCTGACAATAACCGTGAACGATACGCTGCTTTCATTCACTTCCATCTCTCCATTGTCAGATCCGTCAACAGAACAGGGGATGGCCCAGACTTTCAATGTAACCATGAACCGAACAGCCAATGTAACATGGTACCTGAATGGGTCTATTGTTCAGGTAAACGAAAGTATTATTTCAGCAGAATATGTTAATTCAACAGCAGGAGTTGGAGTATACAATATTTCAGCAGCCGCCAATGATAGTATTGATTCTGCTATGAAATCATGGAACTGGACAGTAGGGGATCAATCTACATATAACGTCACTGGTTATGTATTTGATAACTACGGAACAGGACTTGAAGGAGTCCTGGTCCAGAACCTGAGCAGCCAGAATACGACCATGGTTTCAGGAGATTACCTGATAACCGGTCTTGTAAACGGCACCTACAACTTCAGTTATTCCAGAGCTGGATTCAATACCGATTACCTGGAAGTTATCATTAGTGGTGCAGATAATACCAGTGCCAACAAGACAATATACGACACAACACCTCCCGCATCGATATCCAGCCCAATTATGATTTCAGGCAACTTCTTCATAAACAATACCTGGATCAATCCATCAGAGCTTGATTTCAATCATACCATGTTCATGGACAGCAATGAGACCATACTCACAAATGTCAGCAATACTTCAAGCGATCTCAACCTCACCTGGTCGCCACATTACATCCAGAACATCAGTGCTCAGACCGTTGATATTTATGGTAATATGAACCAGACGAAAGTATGGTTCAATGCAACAATACCCAATAATGCACCTATCCAGACCCAAATCGGTAATCTGACTATCTCAGAAGGCCAATGGTTGAACTTCACAATTAATGCTACAGACCCTGATAATGACAATGTGGTCTATGACACCAATGCAACAAAAGG
Source organism: Candidatus Methanoperedens sp. (assembly GCA_026552975.1). Taxonomy (GTDB): domain Archaea; phylum Halobacteriota; class Methanosarcinia; order Methanosarcinales; family Methanoperedenaceae; genus Methanoperedens. The sequence goes on along the minus strand of JAPMTR010000062.1, from coordinate 82 downwards.
TACATTCAATACAACCACAGGCAACTTCTCCTGGTTCATCAACTACTCAGATTCAGGAATATATGACTGGTACTTCAACTCA
>JAPMTR010000022.1 GCA_026552975.1 Candidatus Methanoperedens sp. | reverse complement strand
GAATACTTGTGTTTGATTTCATAAGATTTCCAAAAGGAGTAATGGATCCTAATCCATTATTCCTTTCCATTAGGCCCTAAGGTGGCGAAGTCAAGATAAAAACAGGGGGATTCCCTGAATGCCATATATTCGGAGCAGGGATTGTTTCCAAGGTATATGAAGACATAATTCATAAGGATATAATCCAGAGGCATAAAATAAAGGACAGAAGGATATTCTCGGAATTTGCGAAATATATGGTCTCAAGCTTTTCCAAGGAGGTTACATTCAGGCAATTGAAACACATAACCTCGATAAAAAATGTTAGTACTATAAGGAAGTACGTGGACTATCTTGAATCTGCGTATCTAATATTTCTCGTGAATCGGTTTTCATTCAAACTGAAGGAGCAGATGAAGGCACCGAAGAAGGTTTACTGCATCGACGCCGGAATTGTGAATTCCGTGGCATTCAAGTTTTCCGGGGATATGGGAAGATTGATGGAAAATTTAGTTGCTGTCGAGCTGATGCGTAGGAATTCATATGCAGGCGGCGGCGAAATCTATTACTGGAAGGATCATCAACAGAGGGAAGTGGATTTTGTTGTGAAAAAGGGTGAATCTGTAGAATCATTGATTCAGGTGAGCTGTGTTTCCAGCAGGATAGAGATAGAAGAGCGGGAGATAAAATCCATTATAAAAGCATCACAAGAATTGAGATGCAAGAACATGCTTCTCATAACATGGGACTATCAGGGAGAAATAAACGGAATAAGATGCATTCCATTGTGGAAATGGCTCCTGAAATAAGTGGCAAGTGGTTAGTGGCCAGTAGCGAGGTGACAGTAGCGAGTAGCGAGGGAATAGGTAAGGTGTCAATTGTCAGAAGGGAAGTTATGCGCACCTTGTCCGATTGGCGGGTGCGCAACTCGGGAAGTTGCGACTTCCCGATTGTCAGTTGTCAGATTGCATTATTGGCTAAAGTTATCAGTTGTCAGTCTAAAGAGTCCGGGAGTCTAAAGAGTCACGAAAGTCTAAGAGTCGGGCTCGAAGTAGCGAGTAGATAGTAGCGAGGGGTGAGAGATTATTGTCCGTTTATGTCAAGAGTGCAGAA
>JAPMTR010000106.1 GCA_026552975.1 Candidatus Methanoperedens sp. | reverse complement strand
CAGCTTGCCATCCCTTCTTCGACGACACAGCCCTCAGGCTGATGGTCGCATTATCCGGGCCGGTGTTCGTGAATCCGACAGAAAACTCAACCTCATCGTTGAGCTTCACTTTCTTGGCGAGTGCGTCGGCTTCAATTTTTATTGCAGGGCCCATGGTGATGGTGTATTCGTTGCCGTATTCTGTTGGTGGAAATATAGGATTTCCCGGATTGAGTGCGTTAGTGTCGCCAGTGGTTGTAGATCCCCCCGGTGCTAAATCCCCTATAGTTCCTTGAAATCGTGTCACAATATAACTATCTTTAAGAACACTCCCCAAATGTATCCCTGACAATGTAACATAAGGATACTGTAGAGTTATGATATTTGAGGAAACTGCCACTATCCCGTTGCCGTCGTGCTCAGGGTAAATCACTTTATCATAGGGAGTATTGTCGATAATAAACCTTACTATCATAAAACCATAGTCTCTATCGTCGAGTATCGGGTCCTCTAGAGCCGAAAAGTCACCTAACATCGTTATCGTAAATACCAAATTCTCGCCGTCGGGCTCTGAAACCGTCCATTTTAGGATGTCGAGGCCGTCCAGAGGCGGCGTGTCGGAGAAGTCTGCGGGATCTTCGAGTATAACGAACTCGCCTGTAGTCGTTTCGCTCGCCACTGCCGGAATGCAACACGCCATCGCCAATGCTATCGCTATGCCTATCTTTGCTCCCTTGCCGATATTTCCGCCGTTTTTTGCCATGAAATCACCATTATGTTGAGATTGAATCTGAAGTCGTTTTTTTGGATTTTAAATATTAAATTAGGGGGGGAAACCCCTTTTTTTATAAGATATTGCGAATCTGCTACCCGAGTTTGCTTGATTACTCTGGAACGTATATGGGTCCGCCCAAAATTTGGCATACCAGGGTAAACTGTCCACCGGTCGCCTCATCGCATGCTGCCTTTTTTCCTACTAGTTCTATAAACATGGTTTCACTTCCTTTTGTTTTTTTGTTGGTTGGTTTTGTTCCCCTTCCGTATTTTCCTCTAAAGCGCGGTTGGAAGGAGATGCGGAACCGTTACAACCTGCACCGATTCCACGGCCCCGTGGGTTTTTGGAACGCCGAAGTTTCGAATCAT
>JAPMTR010000035.1 GCA_026552975.1 Candidatus Methanoperedens sp. | reverse complement strand
TTTTAAAACTTTTTCGAAGAGTTTGAGTTTTGCATTAGGTTGGATCGGATTGTTCTTGTTTGGTACTAATTATTACCAGATGTTATGCGGGTAACTATATATATAACGTGGATAACAGTAGACAGGTCTTAACAATTTGCAGCTCTCTGGCAGGGAAAACATGCATAAGCGAGGCAATATTATTTAAGAAACTCAAGCTCTTTCCTCAGATCAGCTATGATTGTGTCAAACACAGGAATCTCTTTCATTAGTCTATGGAAAATCAAAGAATTCTAATATGCGAGGGATGGGATTTGAACCCACGAATTCCTTCGAAACCAGCCCCTGAAGCTGGCGCCTTTGACCGGACTGGGCGACCCTCGCAAATGTTTATGCCAGCAATTTAAGCAGCAATGCTTTCTGAATATGAAGCCTGTTCTCTGCCTGGTCAAATACAGCAGAGTTTGGACCGTCAACAACTTCTCCTGTTATTTCCTCGCCCCTGTGGGCGGGAAGACAGTGAAGTACCATCACATCACGCTTAGCTAGTTCTAAAAGCTTGCTATTGATCTGGTAGGGTTTGAAGTAGCGAAGTCTCTGATCATACTCTTCTTCATCACCCATTGAAACCCAGACATCTGTTGAGAGGATGTCTGCATTTTTTGCTGCTTTTAATGGATCCCTGATGATATTGACAGTTCCTCCAAGTTCCTTAGCCTTATTCATGATGTTGACATCCGGTTCATATCCCGGGGGACATGCAACTGTCATTTTCATGCCTGCAATAGCACAGGCCAGCATCGCAGAATTGCATACGTTGTTACCATCTCCGATCCAGGCGAAATTAAGTCCCTTGAATTTTCCTTTATATTCACGAATTGTCAGAAGATCAGCAAGAAGCTGGCAGGGGTGTTCGAGGTCTGATAAACCATTGATGACCGGTACGTTTCCTTTTTCCGATAACTCGATGACGGTTTCGTGTTTATAGACCCGCGCCATAATGGCATGGACATATCGCGACATCACACGCGCTGTATCTGCGACCGATTCCCCCCGTCCGAGTTGAACATCTTTATAGTTAAGATATATCGCATGTCCTCCAAGTTCTGTCATTGCCACTTCAAAGGATATTCTTGTGCGAGTGGAGGATTTTTCAAAAAGCATGGCAAGGGTTTTGTTCTTCAGTTCATCGGTTGTTTTTCCACGTTTGCGTTTTTCTTTAAGATCAGAAGCTGTATCAAGTAAATTAATAATATCTGAATATGATAGATCAGCGATGGATAATAGATGAGATGGCAAAACCAGAAAACTCCTTTTTACTATTCTACTTCATAATTGTAGATACTTATTTAAATTACTTTTCCATAAACAAGATATTGGTGTAAGAATCAGAAAGAGACCAGATCAAAGGAAATTCTTCATCAATTCATCACTTGATTTTCTATTATTATTCTCATTTATTTTTATGATTTTCTGAGCTTTCCTTTTTTCAGGAGGACAACCTGAACATTCATATACAAAATGAATAAAACCGGTTTCCGGGTTTTCAACTGTATTCATATGTTCATATTCGGTGTTGCAATCCGAACAGATGCCAACTTTTGGAACCATCTCGTTACAATGATTACACTTTTTAACAACTACGTCGATTACCTCGTTCTTTGTGTTGACGGCAGATAATGAATATTCATCATCGCCTTTTATCTGGGAAGCCATGTTCAAAATCACTTAATAACAATAGGTTATATTAAAACCTTACGAGTTTGTTGCGGTGTTTCCAAAATCGCGCATAACATAACATTTATTTCCAGTAAAGTTATTTCATATCTCAGGTGAACAGTTTGACCGAATATTTTTCATCCAAAATCGATTATTTATGTGCTCTGGATAAATGTTGTATGCAATGTGGCGACAAACATCAACCTGGTTGCCCTGTTGGTATGGCAAAAGTGCAGATCAATTCTACGAATGATCTGTTAACCGAGTTTTATAAACAAAATAGCAAATAACCAAAACCTATTATATTCCCGGTGGCTATAAAGGCGTCTTGTGATCAGAATAGCAGTGCTTGTATCAGGAAGAGGTTCAAACCTACAGGCTATCATTAATAGCATTGAAAATAAATATTTGAAAGCGCAAATTTCTATTGTGATAAGCGACATTTCAGATGCTTATGCTCTTGAAAGAGCAAGAGCTCATGGAATTAAAGCAGTCCATGTAGATCCAGGGAAATTTGCATCAAAGGAATTATATGAGATCGAAGTTCTTAAAAATTTGAATTCCGAGAATATTGATCTTGTGCTGCTCGCCGGATATATGAAGATCCTCGGAAAGACCCTGCTCACTGCATATAAGGATCGCATCCTCAATATCCATCCGGCATTGCTTCCGGCTTTTCCCGGACTTCATGCCCAGGAACAGGCTTTCAGACACGGAGTAAAGGTGTCAGGATGCACTGTCCATTTTGTCGATGAGGAACTCGACGGCGGCCCAATAATACTTCAGAAATGCGTGGAAGTGACGGATGATGACACGGTGCAAACTCTTGCGGACAGGATACTTGAACAGGAGCATAAGATATACCCTGAAGCCGTCAAATTGTTCGTTGAAAATAAGTTAATAATAGAAGGACGAAAAGTTAAGTTCAAAACATGATTTAAAAAGGAATTATTATGCCATTAAAGACGATCGACCCTGAAATTTATGAAGTGATGAGACATGAAATTGATAGACAGAGAACAAAACTGAACCTGATAGCATCCGAGAACTATGCAAGCAGGGCGGTTCTACAGGCACAGGGTTCTGTAATGACGAACAAATATGCGGAAGGATACCCTGGAAAAAGGTATTACGGAGGCTGCGAATTCGTGGATGCCGCGGAAAACCTTGCCATCGACAGGGCTAAGAAGCTTTTCAAGGCCGAACATATAAATGTACAGCCACATTCAGGTTCACAGGCTAACATGGCAGTTTACTTTGCCATGCTCAACCACGGCGATACGATCATGAGCATGGACTTATCGCACGGAGGTCATCTTTCGCATGGCAGTCCGGTGAATTTTTCTGGAAAATTATTCAAGGTAGTTCCTTATGGCGTTTCAAGGGAAACAAGAACTATCGATTACGATGAATTGTCAAAAATGGCCAGAGAGCACAGGCCCAAAATAATAGTTTCAGGTGCAAGTGCATATCCACGTGAACTTGATTTTAAGAGACTCAGGGAGATTGCGGATGAATCTGGTTCACTTTTGCTTGCAGATATTGCGCATATCGCGGGACTTGTCGTGGCTGGAGTACACTGCGACCCTGTCCCTTATGCGGATTTTGTGACTACCACCACCCATAAGACGCTGCGCGGACCTCGAGGGGGTATGGTGATGTGCAGGCAGGATTATGCAAAGGAGATCGATAAGTCGGTTTTCCCAGGCATGCAGGGAGGACCTCTGATGCATGTCATTGCTGCAAAAGCAGTGGCATTCAAAGAAGCCATGAGCAAAGAATTTACAGATTATCAGAAGCAAATCGTGAAAAATGCAAAAAAGATCTCTGATGAGTTGATCATACGCGGCAATGACCTTGTATCCGGCGGCACTGATAACCACCTGATGCTTGTTGACCTCACCTCTATTGGCATAACAGGAAAGGAAGCTGAGGCAAAACTGCAGGAAGCAAGTATTATCCTGAATAAGAATACCATACCTTTTGAAACAAAAAGCCCATTTATCACAAGCGGAATCCGTATAGGTACACCTGCTGTAACAACACGGGGAATGAAGGAAAAAGAAATGCTCATTATTGCTGAAGCGATTGATAAAGTAATTCGCAATATGAATGATACTGATAAAATAAAGGAAGTCAAAAGAGATATGTTTGAACTCTGCAACCAGTTCCCGATCCCCTATGAGTGAGTATAATGGAACCGCTTCCTGAAGTCACCAATCCCAGAGTCATAGATGGGAGAAAAATAGCCCAAAGAATTGAAGGGCAAGTCAAAAAAGACGTTGAAGTATTTGTAAACGAGCATGGTATAAAACCTGCTCTTGCAACCATACTTGTCGGGGAACATCCTCCTTCAAAACTGTATGTGAAGCTCAAGCACTGGGCCTGTAAACGCGTGGGTATTATATCCGAAGACCACAAGTTCCCGCAGGAAACAACAGAAGAAGAGATAATCAAACTTATTGAAACCTTGAATAACCGCCCTGAAGTGCATGGAATTCTTGTCCAGCTTCCAATGCCAAAGCATATTGATGAACGCACAGTTATGATGAGAATAGCGCCGGAAAAAGATGTGGATGGTTTCACTCCGTTCAATATGGGTAAAATGCTCATTGGACGCGAGGGTTTTGTTCCATGCACACCCAAAGGGATAATCAGGGCACTTGAGGAACATAATATTGATCCAAAGGGTATGGAAGTTGTTGTCGTTGGGCACAGCAATGTTGTGGGAAAGCCCGCAGCGATGATGCTATTGAACCGAAATGCAACAGTAAAGATATGTCATGTTTTCACAAAAGACCTGGCAAGCCAGACAAGGGAGGCCGATCTCCTGATCGTGGCAACGGGTGTCAGAGGATTGATCAAAGCCGACATGGTAAAGGAAGGTGCAGTGGTTTTTGATGTGGGTATAACCTGGAAGGATGAAAAAGTGTATGGTGATGTGGATTTTGAGGATGTGCTGTCTAAAGTGAAATTGATCTCTCCCGTACCGGGTGGAGTTGGACCCATGACGATAGCTATCCTGATGGAGCATACACTGCAGGCGGCGAAATTGCAGAATTAGGTTATTTTTTCATGTTTATTCATGCGAATTAGATTTAATAACCGGGAATGAGTATTTAGTGAAGCAGCAAAGCTGCAAGGAGATATGAATAATGGCAGAAACCAAGAATTTTGTTTTAGTTGAGAAAGATGGATCAGAAACCAGTGTTTTTACAGGCCGCCAGCCCAGGCAGGCTGCATTAAAAGCTGCAAACCGCATCGGTGGCACCAAGAAGAAACCTGTTGTAATTAAATTAAGGGAACGCGGGACCAAGAAATTGCATATTTTCAATGGTTGGAAAGAAGTCGTTGATGCACCCAAGAACAAACCAAAATGGATGCCTGATAAGATAAATAAACCTTTCGTGAAGAAGGTCGGAACGGAAGTGCAGGAATAATACCCTGAATATTATTTTTATTTTTTATATTATTTTTATTTATCCGGATATATGTTTGTAAGAGATTTGAAAGATTGTGAAGAATTTACAGCCGGCTGGTCAAACTTCAATCGCACATAAATTAAAAACGTCTGAAGTATATTACATCCTTGAAGGGGAAGGAGTAATGCATATTGATGGTGAAATTATGAGAGTGCACAATGGTCATGCCATCTATATACCACCAAACTCAAAACAATTTTTCCAAAATACGGGGCAAAAAGATCTGGTCTTCCTGTGTATAGTTGATCCTGCCTGGAAAAAAGAAGATGAATTGATTATCCCATAGCAAAATATAGATTATTAATATTTATAAATATATACATAAATATCATTCCAAGCATCGCTTTTTTTGCAAAATTCTGGTTCGGCGGTGGAATAGTGTACATAACTGCCATTATAAGAAAAACCATCGTCAATTTAAATGGAACGAACCATATCTGATCATAAAGAGGATTTAGTTCCTTGTTTTCAGGATTCTTAAGTGCATACTCGGTTATCACAATATCAGATATCTGCAATACCAGGAATAATAATCCAAAAACCAATATAAATTTATAATATTCTGATTTCCAGCCAACGAGGGTAGAAATCAATGACTTGTCACTATTTTCGTATTTTAGTTCCATATTAAACACTCACACACAGAATTTAATTAGAACCTTTATCTACTTAAATATATCTATTTGTTTATATACTAATAATAGTTATTATAATCATATAAAGTTGTTTTTTTAGCATCAATTATACAATATTGAAAAAGTCTCAAGTCAGAAAAAAAACCATAATCCAGAATACAAATGTGACATTAAAGAACTAATATCCGACCTCACACCCGGCACCCTGTCCAATCCCTTCATCAACACGCACCGTTATTTTCCGGATATTATCTGCCCCATTCGATTCAAGGGCGTTTTTGATGTTTTCTGCAAAATATTGACACAGATCTTCGGCACTGGCTGATCTTGTAGGCAGGAACATGATATCTTCGACAGGGAGCATATAGCTTTTCTTGCTTTCAATGATCTTTACTGATACCTGGTCACTCTTCTTGATCAAAAGACGTGGATCTTTTTCAGCGATCAGGACTTTATGGTCAAGGCGGTCGCATATCCTGTTTACTATCCCTTTGATCGTTTCAAAATCTATAATGAACTCCCCTTTTAGTTCACCCTCAAGCTTCACGCTGACAGCATAAGTATGGCCGTGAAGACATCCGCATTTTGGGTGATCCGGAATGAAATGGCATGCAGAGAACCGCAGTTTTGCCATCCAACCATCTATTTCAATGAACATTGGACTTCATAAGTACTCATGCAAGTATAATCTTTTCTCAAATTCATTCCTGTTTCTTTTCCTAGTTTCCTGGAAAAAATACTTAAACCTGCCTGTGAACCTAGCACCAGATGAAACTTAGCGATTTTGATTACCACCTCCCCAAGGAACTTATCGCACAATCTCCTGTCGAACCAAGAGATTCATCCCGGCTCATGGTCGTGAAGAACGGGATAGAGCATCAGCTTTTTTCAGATATCCCGGATCACTTTGAAAAAGGAGATACTTTAGTACTTAATGATTCAAGAGTGATCCCTGCAAAACTCACTGGGAAAAAAAGCACAGGCGGCCAGATCGAAGCTCTTGTCGTCTCAAGATCTGATGCCGGTTATGAATGCATGATCCGGGGAAAGAATATCCGTGAAGGGACAAAACTCGATTTTGGCGAACTTGAAGCGACAGTTCTTCAGATCCTCGAAAGACCAAACACCAACAGGTATCTTGTGGATTTTAATTGCAACGGCGATCTTCCTGAAATTCTTGAAAGAATAGGTGATGCACCGCTTCCCCCTTATATAAAGCAGAAACTGAACGATAAGAACCGTTATCAGACCGTATATTCAAAGGAAAAAGGCTCTATCGCTGCCCCGACTGCGGGTCTTCATTTCACTGATGAATTACTCGAAAAGATATCAAAAAAGGGAGTAAATATCGCATATGTGACACTTCATGTAAGTCTTGGTACATTCACACCTGTCAAAGCGGAAGTTATTGAAGACCATATCATGGAACCTGAATATGTTTCCATCCGCGAGGAAAACGCGGAAATTATTAATGCGACGAAAGGAAAACTCATAGCTGCAGGAACAACAACAGTTAAAGCACTTGAGAGCTCATGCATTAATGAAAAAATAGTGGAAAACGATGGATTTAGCCAGCTCTTTATTTATCCGCCTTATAAATTCGGATTAAAAATAGATGCGATGATAACGAATTTCCATCTTCCCAAATCCACCCTTTTGATGCTTGTTGGTGCCTTTGGGGGAAAAGAAAGACTCATGTCAGCTTACAAAGAAGCGATCCTGCATTCATACAGGTTCTACAGTTTCGGAGATGCCATGTTGTTGTTCAGGAGAGGCAATTGATTTCGCCTCAATGGGTAATGTAAAAGTAAAGGTGGTCCCTTCACCATATATGCTCTTTGCACTAATATAACGATTCCAAAATAACATAACAATATTTATTAGTAAAGAGCGCTAATATAATATTATGCCATTTTTAAGCCAGCGCTCGAAACTACAATTGACTG
>JAPMTR010000081.1 GCA_026552975.1 Candidatus Methanoperedens sp. | reverse complement strand
ACCAATTAGTACCGTAGGAACTACGGGAATTTACGCCCGTCAAGGATTCTCAATTGAGGGTCGATGCAGCGGGAAGCCCCAGTCCGAAAGGGTGGGGTAATTCACTAATAGCAGCACAATTGAAAAATGATTTTCGGACATATTTAGATATTTTAGAAATTCTGGCCACCAGAGCAAAAACCTTTAAATATCCCTAAACAGATTATATAATGCTAATTTTCTCATTTTTTGTGATGAGGTTTAAGAGGTATTTAAAATGGATAATAATGAATACAAAGGAACTACCACGATCGGTTTAGTTTGCGATAAGGGAGTAGTATTGGCAACAGAGAGAAGAGCCACCATGGGACACTTTATTGCCAGTAAGGATGCAAAAAAGGTTTACCAGATCGATGATCTTGTTGCAATGACCACAGCGGGGTCAGTTGGAGATGCCCAAAGACTTGTCAAATGGATGCAGGTCGAATCAAAACTCTATAAGATGCGAAGGGAAGAATCCATGACCGTAAAGGGTGTTGTAAGTCTTCTTGCAAACATACTCAGCGGCAACAGGTACTATCCTTACTATGTACAGCTTCTTGTTGGCGGGGTTGACAAGAACGGACCAGGCATATATTCACTTGATGCGGTAGGTGGAATTATTGAGGAAAAGAAAGCGGTTTCAACCGGTTCTGGGTCACCAATGGCTTACGGCGTGCTTGAGGACAGGTATATAGATAATATGCCAATTGACGACGGAGTAGAACTCGCGGTTCGCGCATTGCATAATGCAATGAAGAGAGACTCAGCATCCGGCGATGGAATAAATGTTGTGAAGATCACCTCGGAAGGATATTTCCAGGTGGAAGAAAGTGAAGTTAAGAAAATACGTGATAATTTCACGTAATTTCACTTTTTATTTTTTTGTGTTTTAAAAGGAAAAACAACGATGACAGTTGAAGAAGTATTAAATGATTTGAAAAAGAAAATACGTGCACATCTCCCCAAGGATATAACCATATCAAATGTGGATTTTGAGGGGCCTGAGCTTGTTATTTATACAGAAGAGCCAAGAAAATTCGCTGATGATGGCGACCTTATAAAAGGCCTGGCAAAAGAATTGAGAAAACGCCTGGTAGTAAGACCTGACCCAAAAGTCCTTGCTCAACCTGAAGAAGCGATCGAGGCCATTGCAAAGATCGTTTCCGCAGAATCTGGTATTTCAAATCATTTTTTTGATGTTGATACAGGAGAGGTCGTGATCGAGGCTGAAAAACCCGGTCTTGTCATAGGAAGACACGGCGAGACCCTTCGCGAAATCACAAAAGAGATCGGATGGACACCAAAAGTTGTCCGTACCCCTCCAATGAAATCAGCAACCGTGAACAATATTCGCCAGTTCATGAGGGCGAACAAGGAAGAACGCAAAACCCTTCTTAAGACCATCGGCAGGAAGATCCACCGCGGAGTATCGTCCAAAGATAAATGGGTACGGTTGACCACACTGGGAGCATGCCGGGAAGTAGGACGCAGTTGTTTCCTTTTATCAACGCCTGAAACAAGGATACTGATCGATTGCGGAGTTAATGTGGGCGGAGACGATAACGGATCACCTTACCTTTATGTGCCTGAAGTTCACCCCATAAACCAGATCGATGCTGTTGTTCTTACACATGCGCATCTTGATCATATCGGGCTTGTCCCATTATTATATAAATATGGATTTGAAGGGCCGGTTTACTGTACACCCCCGACTAGAGACCTGATGGCTTTGCTGCAGCTTGACTATATTGATGTAGCAGCCCGTGAAGGAAAGAAAAGTCCGTATGAATCAGCTATGATCAGGGAAGTCCTGAAACATACCATAACATTAAATTATGGCGATGTGACAGATATCGGTCCGGATATGAAACTGACCTTCCATAATGCAGGTCATATCCTAGGCTCATCCATCGCGCATTTCCATGTTGGCGATGGTCTGTATAATATCGCTTTCACCGGTGATATCAAATATGAGAAAACACGGTTATTTGACCCGGCTATCAATGATTTCCCACGCATTGAGACCATCGTGATGGAAGCCACATATGGCGGTTCAAGAGACATGCAGCCTGCCAGAAAGGATGCAGAGCGGCATTTACAGGAGATCGCCAAAGAAACCCTGTCAGGTAGAGGAAATGTGCTCATACCCACATTTGCTGTGGGAAGAAGCCAGGAAGTAATGATCGTTCTTGAAGAAGCCATCCGCAAAGGTATAATCCCGGATGTACCGGTCTATCTTGATGGCATGATCTATGAAGCTACAGCCATCCATACCACGCATCCAGAGTATCTTAATAACGAACTCAGGAACCAGATATTCCATAAAGGCATGAATCCATTCCTTGCAAAATGCTTCAGCCAGGTCGATTCAAGGGAGAAACGCCAGAAGATCCTTGATGACCGCGATCCCTGCATCGTTCTTGCAACATCAGGAATGATGAACGGCGGACCGGTCATGGAATACCTGAAGGCTTTTGGGCCGGAAGAGAAGAACACGCTTATTTTCGTTGGCTACCAGGCCGAAGGCACCCTTGGCAGGCGCATCCAGAAAGGCTGGAAGGAAGTCCCAATGCATGCAGCCGGGGGAAAGACCGAAACGGTCAAGATAAATATGCATATCGAAACAGTTGATGGTTTCTCAGGCCATGCAGACAGGATGGAGCTTATGGAATATATCCGCAGGATGAGACCGCGCCCTGAGCATGTCTTTACCCAGCATGGGGATGAAAAGAACTGTATGGATCTTGCAAGTTCAATATACAGGAAATTCAAGATCGAAACACGAGCTCCCATGAACCTTGAAACAATAAGGCTGGCTTGATCTTAAGCCATTTTTTCCTATTTTGCGGCTGATTTTCCGGACTCTACACTGACGCTTTGGAAGCGAAACTTTTATAAGTTTAAAGACGGTAGCGAAAATCAACATTATTAATATGGTGAATAAAATGGCTTTAAAGAAAAAAATTAATGGCATTGAACAATATTTTAAGATTATTTGTGTGGCTTTTTTAATTCTGATAATATTCAGCAACATTTCCGGGGCCAGGACGAACTTTTCCCAGACAAGAACGATCGATCTGGGCAAATTCTATAATATCCCGGTCATTGAAGCAAAAGCCGGAGAAATACTTAATGTGGAATTCCAGGTAACATCTGGTAGTGATATCGATGTATTGTTGATGACACCCTCAGATTATGCCGAATACGAGGCTGCAATAAAGAACAAAGGGACTATTAAATATATTGTTAATGGATCATTATTGAAAAAAACAAATGGTAAATATACCTATACATTCGAGAATGGCGGAGATTATCAACTTGTATTTGATAATTCGGATGTGCCAAAATTCGGAGGCCCACCACTGAACCAGGTAGAATTGAATTTGAAAGTATTAGTTTCTGCATCAACAGCTGTCAGTACTCCAGAACCAAAGGATATTCCATACACAGTAGTGGTGACCACGACCCCTAAATCCGGGGGCTTTGAAGCGATCCTTGTGGCTTTTGTTATTGTAACCCTGGCAATTCGCAGAAAGTAAATTACTTTTTTTTTGCAAAAAAAAAACGTTATACTTTTTTTCTGAAGTGTTCGTATCCTTTGCTTTTGAGTTCTTCTATTTTGCCCTTCTTCTGGATGAAAATGCCTTTTTTTATGACTTCACCGATAACTGTCAGGGGACAAACTGATCTTACAATTTCAATCTTTTCATGAGGAACTGTGAACAGAAGTTCAAAATCTCCTCCTGTATAAATTACTGCCTGCAATAATTCATCGTCTTTGAACAGATCAGTAACTTCGGGACGTACAGGGAATCGTTCCTCATAGATCATAAAACCCACATTGCTTGCCCTGCCAATATCATGAAGTGAAAGAGCAAGTCCATCGCTGATATCCATCATGGATGAGACCGCGCAGGTTCCCACGAGGGCGATCCCTTCATTTATTCTTGGTACAGGTTCAAGAAGCGCTTTTAATATTTTGGGCTTAACAGGAATACCTTTATCCAGGGACATTATCGCTGCTCCTGCACTGCCCAGATTTCCTGTTACGCATACCATGTCCCCTGGCTTTGCCCCATTTCTATGAACAAGAAGGTCCTTCTTTATTAATCCCAGGGCAGTTCCAGTCATAGTAAGCTCATCATGGGAATCCGTATCACCTCCCAGGATGTGCGTATTGAATTTGCTGGCGCAATCATCCATGCCTTTGATGATATCCTCAAGGAAATCAAGCTCTGTATCAGGCGAAAGACCCATTGCCATAAGGATTCCAAGTGGTCTTGCGCCTTTTGATGCAATGTCGCTCAGGTTTACTGCAACCGACATCCACCCTATCTGCCAACCAGTCATCTGATGCGGGAAATCAGTCTTTCTATGAAGCATGTCAGTGGTCAGGAGAAGAAGCTCATCCCCACCCAGATCAAGAACTGCACAATCATCTTCTCCCGCGCCAACGACAATGTTTTTGTCCTGCCTTGTGAGCAATTTTGATATGCTCTGGATCAAAACTCTTTCATTAATTTCACTTATCTTCATTGTTGAAATTATTTTTTCCCTGTCTTCTCAAGGTAATCCTTGATCGCCGCGTGCAAACCATCCGCTGCAAGATTGGAACAATGCAATTTGATCGTTGGAAGCCCATCAAGTGCTTCTGCAACATCCCCGCGCGATATCTTGAGTCCTTCTTCAAGTGTCTTTCCTTTTGCAAGTTCTGTGATCATGCTGCTTGTTGCGATCGCAGCGCCACAGCCAAAGGTCTTGAACTTGATATCTTCAAGCCGGTTGTCTTTCACCTTTATATATATCCACATGACATCGCCGCATGTTGGATTTCCGACTTTTCCTATGCCATCTGCGTCTTTAATCTCACCTACATTCCTGGGATTGGAAAAATGCTCCATCACTTTTTCGCTGTATCCGTCACTCATATTACCTCGCAAGCGGCGACATCATGCGCAGCTTGTTCACGATATCAGGCAGGATCGAAACAACATGATCGACATCCTCCTGTGTGTTTTCGCGCCCCAGGGAAAACCTGAGCGAACCGTGTGATTCCTCAGGCCGAAGTCCTATCGCAATAAGAACATGTGATGGCTCAAGGGATGTGGATGAGCAGGCAGAACCTGTAGATGCTGCCACCCCTTTCATGTCAAGGCTTAAGATCATGGATTCACCTTCGATATAACTGAACCTGAAATTAGCGTTGCCTGGCAAACGTTTTGTGGGATGCCCGTTCAGGTACGATTCCTTAATTTGAAGAACACTTTTGATCAGCGAATCCCTTAATTTCGCCAGGTTCGCTTCATCGGGAAGACGCCCCTTTGCAAGTTCACAGGCTTTCCCGAAACCCACGATCCCTGGAACATTTTCAGTACTTGAACGAATATTCCTTTCATGCCCCCCTCCGTGCATCTGCGGCTCGATGAAGGTGCCTTTTCTCAGGTACAGTGCTCCCACCCCTTTTGGCCCGTATATCTTGTGGGCGCTTATGGAAAGCAGTGAAATGCCAAGTGTATCGACATTAACGGGGATCTTTCCGATAGTCTGTACCGCATCAGTATGGAATGGAATGTTCTTTTCTTTTGCGATCCTTCCTATTTCCTCGATGGGCTGTATCGTTCCTATTTCATTATTGGCATGCATTATTGAGATCAGTATTGTCTGCGGTGTAATGGCTTTTTGAACATCTGCTGGATCAACAAGCCCTTCTTTGTTCACAGGAAGATAGGTGACCTTGAAGCCATTTTTCTCAAGGTATTTGCATGTGTTCAGGACTGCATGGTGTTCGATAGAACTTGTTATGATATGATCGCCTTTTGTGCGGTTCTTCAATGCGATCCCTTTTATAGCAAGGTTATCTGATTCTGTTCCGCTTCCAGTGAATATGATCTCCTCTTTTTTGGCTCCGATCAGATCAGCGACCTTTTGCCTGGCCTCTTCTATGGCTTTTCTTGACTGGCGCCCGATGCTGTAAAGACTTGAGGGATTCCCATATTTTTCAGAAAAATAAGGAAGCATAGCTTCTGTGACCACAGGGTCAACTGCGGTGGTCGCGCTATGATCCATATAAACTTGCTTTGCCATGGTTTATCGTATGTCTTAAATTGGAATATACTTAACGATGAGGTATTCGTTAAGGTGTTATTTATATGTGTGTTGACATAAGTATATTACAAATATATTTTGATCATTATGCCCTACGCAGCTAAAGACAGACAGGAATTCATTGAACGTTCAAACATTAACCCGCAAGAGCGCCCCCTTGATCTTGGAGGAATGCTTTCAGACGAATTGAAAGATGCAATCTATGCAATACCATCAAAAAGGCCGCTTCAAAATGCAGTCCTTGTGAGACCGCTTCTTTTGCCTTTTAAGAATTCTATCTTCATATCTGTTGCTTCCTACCATTATTTTGACCTTGTACCGCCTGATAAACTCGATTATGTGTTTGAAGAAACATACAGAGTTCTTGATAAGGGTGGAATGTTCTCTTTCATGATAATGCAGTGGACGCCATTTAATGATGCACAAAGATCGAATCTGTTATTCAATGAAGTATTGAAAAGCACAGGGGCTCTTTACCAGCATGATATTGAAAAAATAAGCACCAAACTCAATGAACTGGGATATAAAGAGATCACGTTTGAAAGTATAAAACGCAATATTCCGGTACCGATGGAATATTACCATGAGCACATGTCTATGCTGGGAAGCCTCGTTAAATTGGAGAAAACGCATGGTTTGACAGATATAAAGGCTCTTGCAAAACAGTATTTCCACCAGGTGAAAGAACATGGCGAATCCATGCTGCCGGGAATACATTTTATTGCAAGGAAATAAAGAGAATAACTGCAGCGCTACTTCTTCTTTTCAACAGAGTACCTTATTGTTACATCTATCGAAAGACCGTTTATCGATTCTTCAGCATCGCGCAGAGTTTTCGTGATATTCGCATCATCAAGTATCTTCTGGATATGGCCTTTTAACTGTAAATAACGAACATACTCATCCACTGTGAGCTTTTTTTCGTTATTTTCCTCGATCGAAATAGAACTCATCCACGTATTAATAGGTAAATGCCGGTAATATATTTTATTATAAAAAAAGAAATTATGTGATGTGAAAATTCACATCACTTCAAATTTACTGTCCTTCCATGAATGGGCTCTTGACACCGGTCAAGACTGCCATTACACGTACTCTGCCTGTGAGCTGGTCATCGACTTTTGCGCCCCAGATAACTCTCTTGGTATTCGGGACCTTGTCCATGATCAATTCGCCTGTGACCGCTACCTCTTCGAGTGTCAGGTCCTCGCCTCCGACGATGTGTATGAGCACACCATAGGTCGCTGACATGTCTGAGATATCAAGAAGTGGTACTGCAAGTGCCTGTGAAACCGCCTTTGCGACCCTGTCCTCGCCGTCGCCTTCACCAATGCCGATCGCTGAGATCCCGCCGCGCTCCATTACTGCGCGAAGATCTGCGTAATCAAGATTGATCAAACTTGGCTGGGTGATCGTCTCAGTAATGTTCTTGACGAATGCGCCAACAAGTGCGTTTGCAACTGCAAGCGCCTCTTTTAATGGGAGGTTTCCTGCAACTTCTCTTAACTTTGAGTTATCAATGACAATTGTTGAGTCAACGCTTGCAGAGAGTGCCTTTACAGCTTCTCTTGCTTTTTCTCGCCTGAACTGTTCGATCGTGAACGGGATCGTTGTGCATGCGATCGTAAGACAGCCGAGTTCTCTTGTTAATTCACCGACAACAGGGATTGCTCCGGTACCTGTTCCTCCGCCTAATCCAGCTACCAGGAAAACAAGGTTCGTTCCCTCAAGTTCAGACCTGAGTTCTTCCATATTTTCTTTGGTTGCCTGTGCACCCATCTCAGGGTATCCGCCGCATCCATGTCCCTTACATAATTTCTCACCAAGTAAGATCAGTTTGTCTGCTTTACTCATAGTACTTAAGTGATTTACATCAGTATTAGCTGCGATGATCTTTCCACCTGCCATACCTTTTTCTGCTATCCAGGTCGTGATATTGCACCCTGCGCCACCAAGCCCGACCACGGCCACCGATGGCTTTGAAGTCTTTACAAGCTCCGCTAATTTTTCGTTAACCATTTAATTCGCCTCTTTCGAACCACATTAGGGCTCTCTTGTCAAATTATACTCTTAAAGTATATAGATTTGATTGATTAAAAGGTGTGAACAAAAATGAAAAGGTGTGAACCTTTTCCTATTTTGGTTTTGGAGGCCAGTTCTTCTCCATCCACCCAGGTATCCTCCCTGAGTCCGGGGGACCGATCATCACCCGAAGCCCTGTGGCGTCCTCAACATCTCCCTGCAAGCGTGCAGCAAGGCCTGGAAGGATCACAGCACTGTGTGATGTCTTTTCCTTGAAATCAAAATTTGCTTTCTTGAAAGAATCGTTTATCTTGGCTGCTGTGAGCTGTCCTCCGGCGACTGCGGCTTCAACTCCGATGCCATCAGTATCAACAGCTGCAAGATAACAGTTTATCTTGTTAGAAGAAAGATCGCTCTCTACTGTATAATAGGTGAGAGCGAAATTTGTGGTAACGATCACCGGGGAATCCTTTGTTGGTGAACCGACCGCGTTTACACCAGGCTCAACTTTTGCAGGGGTCCTTGGATCAGTATATATCGTTTCCCTCAGATGCACCTCAGGCAGCATCGCATATGGCTCAAGACTGTGAAGTATCATTATGTCACCATACCTTACAGTGAAAACAGAAGCAAGCACAGTTTCCCAGTATGATGCAGCCGCAGCTTCCTTATAAACAAGCCATGCATTGAGCGGGACGGCCATTATGGGATATGCAATATCCTTTTGTGCGTCTTTTATTCCAGAACGGCGAAGCTTGACGAATCTCTCAAATGATCCTTTCAATTGCTTGCCCTGCGGGAATGTGCCCGGGTCAAGGACAAGGTCTTTTATTCCCATTTCTGCAAATGTCAATGCAAGGGATTTGAGTTTATCAAGGTCTGTTGAAAATAATACAACAGGTACTTTATATTCCAGAGCAAGTTCTGCAACTTCGCCCCAGTTCTTCTCATTGGCAGCATAAATAAGCGGGTTTTTGTCCTTGACGACTTCAAGGCCGCTTTTCAGGATCGCCGGGTCAAAAGAACACAGGATAAGTGGAAGCGTTGTCGTTTCATTCACCTTTTTCACTGCTGCGGCAAATTTAGCGGCATCCCCTGAAACGCATCGCACAGCTACCATGTCAACTCTCAGGAACTTTCCTATATAGAATTTCCTGAAATTTGTGATCTTGTTCACTCGTTCGACAAGCTCGTTTTCCGGCATTGTGTCCCAGACATCATAAGCAAATGCAGTGGGATCAAAGAATGTCAATTGGTGACGATAAATGACGTCGTCTCCTCCGATCTTTTTAGCACGTTCTCCCACACCTATCGTGATCTCACGTATCTCAGGCGCAAGAAGTGTCAAAAGCTCAATATATTTTTTCTTAAAAGCATCTTTCAATATAGGGGGACAATTATCGAGTTTCTTTGACCTGTCTATCAAATGTGCCGCAAAAGCCATGCATGTTGCATCCCCGCATTCCCCGCAGTTCGTCTGGGGCAGGTACTTATAGACCTGAAGAGGGCTATTTAGCTTCATTATAACACCGCCGTTATCCAGTTATCAATGTCAACTGGATCTGTTTCCTTTGAACCATACAGGGTCTGGGTGATCTCCTTGAGGACCTGCACCGCTGTTGGATGCATCATCATGAAAAGGTCGTTCCCGGCCAGCGATAATGTCAATCCTGTGATGATTTCCCATATCGGGCCTCGGTATTCCCTTGGCCCCCAATCTGAGTCTTCCTTAAGGGGCGAGGATGTCATCCAGGCTTCACGCGCTCCCCATGCATTGGTAGTGCCGCTTGACATCGGAAAATTAAGTTCCATATCCCCGGAAAGACCTGCAAGCCTTATGCGTTCCATATTCGTGTAAGCATAATCAAGGCCGTAACCAAGAGCGGCAGTCGTGGGATCCATTAATATATTCTCACGCGCGACTCCGCACTGTTTCATTAGTTTGCGGTTCAGTTCTTTTTGCGCGTTTATCTCAAGCTGTGTCCATGAGAGCACAACATGATTGTATTTCTTGGCTGCCTCAGCGATCCTTGCATAATCCAGGTTCAAACTTGCAGATGCCAGAATGCATCGTTCGCCTTCTGCGGCCTGCGCGGCCTTTTCAAGAACTTCAGGGTCTTTTTCAGGATTTCCTGAGCCACCGATCACAATAGGTACATCTACCGCCTGCAGGACTTCTTCTACGGTCTTTGCAGCCTCTGCAGGGGAAGTGTCCTTGATGTTCGGGTCTGTGCTGATAAGATGTATTGTGACCATATCTGCCCCAAAATCCCTTACCACTTTTTTCGCCCATTCTGCGGGGCTGTTGATTACGTCCTCGTAATTGCCTTTTACCGCTTTTGCCATGTTTATCGGCATGTCAAAAACGTCCATTGTGATGTGATTTCGATGCGGCATAGGGCCGTCAAAATAATAGGGAAGGGCATTTTCCCCGCCAAGGGTTATGGTACTCTTCCGTGTTCCGCCATCCGACGAGGTTGCGCCAAGAACTACTTCCTGGATGGGGGTCTTCCATTCATCCACTTTTCCAACGCTGAATTTTGATTCGATAAGTTTGCTAAGTCTCTTAGGTGCAGCTGCTGCTGCCTGCTGCTGTCCCCCGAACACCTGGTCAACAGGGTAACCAAGAATCCTGGATATATTCATCAGGTGCATCGCCATCTGAGCGGTCTCATGGCCTAAAGCGTAAGCCATCTGGGGATTCATTCCCATTTGCCCCAGGTCTATTTCAACATCACCTTCGATCTTTACACCTTCAAGGGCTTGAATATCGCCCCCGAACAGGCTTCCGAGTTCAGAGAGTTTTATCTTTTTTGTCATGGTTACATCCCATTTTGCATTATTAATCGTCTAATTTGTTCAAGATAGGAGTGGGGACATATATATTTTTAGATTTGGTGAGCGTATGATTAATTCACTGTGAAGTACCAAATGTTGCAAAAGTCAATGATGCCTGTTACAACACATGAAATGTCGGCAACATCATGACTTAGAACACTGATGACACGGATTTCGCAGATTTTCACTGATCCGTTTGAATCCACACCATCAGATTTTCTACGGTCTAATATAAATACCCAAAAGCAGATAAGTAATCTACATGCCCGACCTTGTTATAAAGAACGCCTTGCTTTTTTTAAATGATTCCATCCAGCCTGCGGAAATAGCCATAGATGATGGAAATATCTCAAAGATCGGAAAGATCGTGGATAGCCAGAATTTTAACGAGGTCATTGATGCCAAAGGTGCGCTCGTCCTTCCGGGTGTGATCGATGTCCATGTGCATTTTCGCGATCCCGGGATGACAAAGAAAGAGGACTGGTACACAGGCTCATGCGCAGCTGCAGCCGGTGGGGTAACTACTGTAATTGATCATCCCAACACGATCCCTCCAACAATAGACCGATCTACTTTTAAGGAAAAGCTTAAAGAAGCGAAAAAATCCCTGATCGATTATGGAATCAATGGTGGAGTAACTGCAAACCTGGATCATTTGAAAGAAATGTGGAGGTCAGGAGCAACATCGTTTGGGGAAATATTCATGGCTGAATCAACAGGAGCACTGAATGTTAGCGACAGGACACTTAAAGAGGCGCTTTCGGTCATAGGTGATCTTGATGCAGTGGCATGTATCCATGCTGAGGATGAAGAAGTACGAAAGAAATTTGTTCACCTGCTCAAAGGAAATCTTGCGTCTGAATCATATTCCAAATCGCGTCCGAATTTATCTGAAAAGATCGCAGTTGAAAAGGCCATCAGATTTGCCGGTGACACAAGAACACATTTTTGCCATATAAGCGCACATGAGAGCCTTGAAGTCATAAGAAAAGCAAAAGCGCAAAATAATAAAATTACCTGCGAGATCACTCCGCACCATCTTTTCCTGACCACTCGGGATTACAGGCGGCTTGGAACTCTTGGCAAAATGAACCCCCCGCTTCGTGACCCAAATTCCCATCAAAGTATGTGGGCAGGATTAAATGACGGAACCATAGACATTGTGGCTTCCGACCATGCCCCGCATCTTGAATCAGAGAAACAGACAGATATCTGGACCGCCCCCGCAGGAGTTCCCGGGGTTGAAACTCTCTTTCCTCTCATGCTTATGGCAGTCAAGAGAAATCTTCTCACCATTAAAAAGTTGATCGAGGTCACAAGCAAGAACCCTGCCAGGATATTTGATCTCAGGAAAGGGACGATAGCTCCCGGATATGATGCTGATCTTATAATCGTCGGGGATATAAAAGAGATACGCAAGGAGAAAATGCACAGTAAAGCCGGCTGGACGCCTTTTAATGGTATGAAGGGCATATTTCCCGGAATGACCATATCAAGGGGCGAAGTGGTTTTTGAAGATGGCGAGATCATTGGAAAAAGAGGACGTGGTAGGTTCATTCCGGGACAGGGATTTAAGACTGTGGACAAAGAGAATTTAGACTGATATGGATTTTATTGGTAAGAAAGGTAATATACAATTATTCATAATAATAACTGGAATATATTTGAAGAACAAAAACAACTACTCTGGAGGGTTCTAAAGGTATAAAACAATAGCCCTTGTCACCGATGATTTCCTGGTTTATCATTCAATTGTCGAGGAAGCACGTGAGCGCCAGTTGAACATTCTCGTTCTCAATCCGAAAGAGCGCATACCACCACATGTAGGTGTCATCATTACCACAGAGAAGGAATCTGAAATAATTGATTTTGAGCTCAACAGGGTCATCATTGCTGAAAACCGACCACAGGCAACCCTTGACAAAGCGCTCTCCATATTAGTCGGAAAGGAATTTAATCAAATAATAATAGGAATTGACCCGGGGAAGTACCCGGGAATTGCAGTACTTGGTAATAATAAGACAATATCTGTTCATCATGTTTCTGTCGGGGATGTCTGTCCGCTTATAAAACGGACAATGAAATTATTTGAGAATAAGAACATCATTGTCAGGATCGGCCACGGTGCAAGGCTCATTCGTTCACAGCTAATAAACGGTATACTTGACCTTGGCCTTACGGTCGAAATGGTGGATGAAACAGGAACGACACCAAATCTGGGGAAAGGAGTTCATGGACAGGTGATCTCGGATATTATTGCAGCAATAAACATTGCCCTTATTCCTGGAAAAACCGTTGGTAAACAGTTCATAGAACCTTCAAATGGAGAGGTAAGGGTCATCCAGGAATCAAGCAGGGAATACTCGAACGGACGCTCAACCATCACCCGGCAATTAGCCAGGAAGGTCGCAAAAGGAGAGCTGACTCTTGATGAAGCTATTGAAAGACACAGGAAAGAATAATTCAGCTTTTTGAGTTTTTCTGTTTTTCTGTTCTTGCTGATATCCAGGCACCTGCAACTGCTATCAACACAGCCACGGCCATGCTTAAGAACACGAACTGGTAGCCATTATCGATTATTGGGTAATTTTGCATCGCATCCCGGATCACAAGGAGATATGTGCTTCCTGACCATAAGAAAATACCTGTTGCAATAACGAAGAATGGATGCGACCAGTGCCGTCCGATCTCTTCCTTTGCGAGTTGAAGGTCAAATATCTTCCCGATATTTATCATAACAGCTGCAAGCACATACCAGCCTATTGAGGCATTAATATATCCCATCAAAAGGACGAGATATCCCATAAGTATTGGCTCATTGTAATAATCCCACAAAGCAATACCGCCCCGCACTGTTCCTATGAGGGAAATTATTATAGCTGCCAGGTACATAACAAAAGTAATTTTTCCGCCATATAAAGATCTTGTCATCGATGCAATAAAACCACTGACGGCATCGTCAAGTCCTGTTCCACGATAAAGCATATAAAGTCCAATGGCAGCGGATATTGCCATTGCAGCGATTTCAGGTCTGTCAAAATATAATGAAATAGCATAAATGAGTGAAACAAGTCCTATAGGTACAAAAAAGGTGTGTGATATCTTGGGGTCATTAAAAGCGTTCTTAATTATATAATAGGTACTTTCAAGGTTCTCATGCTGCTTTACGATTATTCGGTGAACGCTATCTACTTTTAGTCTCGACTGGATTATTGGAAGGACGGATTCATCTTCTGCCCCATCGGATACAAGAATCGCATTGTGAGGTTGTAACTGCGAGATTATCATATCAAGCTGTTCAGCTATCAACCTGTCAGCAAATACCCCAACTTTCTTGTCTCCGGCTATTGAAACTATTTCAACGTCATTTTCTTTAGTTTTGAGCTCATCATAAACATTTATGCCACCAAAAATAGTATTAATATCTGAATCTTCAGGATCAACGGTGGCAAGCCTCACCGCAGCATCAATATTAGCAGCGCGCCCGATTATCGGACTTGCAACTTTTGCCTTTTCACCCAGATCGTTGTCCCTGTCAATACATATGATAAGCGTATGCATTGTACTCTGTAATCGTTACGTTTATATAAATAACATTCGCACCAATTTTATAAATTTGTCATCACTTTATGTGACCGGCGGTTTTTTGTGGACCTGATGACTTATTAGGGCAAAATCATATCTCATTATACCCAAATATTGTCTATATCTGCATTCGTTATGATATTAATCGATCCATCCCACATTGCTCGCTGTGCGCAACTTGCCATGATACTTGAGGTCTCAGCAACCCCCAAACCCGGTAATATCGACCGTGATCACAATTACTCTGACACTCGATTTGAACATTTCCTGGCAAGCGCAATTGGCGTGTATCCAGTACTTGAGAGGGCAGCCCTCTCAAAAGAAGGAGTGGGAAAGCTCATATTTGATGCTGTGGCTGAAAGCGGGAAATGGCAACGCGGCGGAAATACGCATTTCGGAGCATTCATTCTGCTCATTCCTCTTGTTATGGCAGCAAGACGATGCGGGAATAAAAAGTGCCTGAAAGAAGAGGTTGAAAAGATCGTACGGGAAACGACTGTGAATGACGCGGTTGAATTTTACAGTGCTTTTGCCCGGGCAGGTGTAAAAGTCAAGCCAGTTACTGATCTTGATCTTAAAGATACTGATTCTATTGGTAGAATTAAGGAAAAGGGATTGACTCTATTTGACATGATGGAGATCTCCGCAAGTTATGATATAATAGCAGAAGAATGGATTAACGGTTTTGAGAAGACATTTGAATGCTCTGCCCTGATCCAGGAGAAAATAAAGAAAGATAGCATAAATGACACTGTTGTTCTTACTTTTATGGAACTTTTATCAAAGAACAAAGACACATTTATAAGTACAAAATTTGATACAATAAAAGCTGAAGAAGTCTCAATGCGGGCAGGAAGAATTCTTCAAAAAGATGATATGGAAATGATAAGAAAAGATATTTGCCAGTTTGACGAGGAATTATTGAACGAAGGAGTAAATCCCGGTTCAACCGCTGACATTATCATCGCAGGTCTGTTCATTTCGCTTTTTGAGGGGATGAGATTCTGATCGATATCGAAGAATTCGGAATACATGAAGGAATATCCGAGGTGATCTTCACGACCATCTCATACGACGGTGCTCCTAATGCAGCGCCAATCGGTTTGCACATGAAGGATGAAAAAATTTTTGCACGGATATATAACTCAAAGTCGCTGGATAACATAGTGGCTAAAAAAAAAGCTGCCGCAAATATCATTTATGACCCGTTCTTATTTGTGGAGTCGGCACTTTCGGATATCCAGCCAGATAACTTTGAGCATGGGGGGAGGTTCCCGGTTCTTAAAGAGGCAATGGGGTGGATCATTTTTGATTGCAGGGTCAGAAAAGGTGAAACTATTTCATTCGTTGAGCTTTCGCCTGTAGAGGCACAGATCAAGCATCGGCAGATGAAGCCCATAAATCGTGGTTTCAATGCGGTAATAGAAGCGACGGTTGAGGCAACGCGATATGTAGTCCTGAAGGATACAAAATATCTTGATCGCATCGAATATTATGATACTATTGTCCGCAAATGCGGTGGCCTCAGGGAAAAGGAGGCTATGAAGCTGCTTTTTGAATTGATCGGGAAATAAGCCATTGATTATAGCTCTCAGGGGCAAACGATATAGAACACGGATTACGCAGATGACGCGGATGCACACGGAAACTATATTCAGTTTTCCAAATGCCCCCTCGCCGCCTCTGTTGTCTCCCTGCCCTGGGGCGTTCGTTTGATGAACCCGATCTGGATAAGATATGGTTCATAGACTTCCTCAATAGTCCTGACCTCTTCCCCGGCTGATATGGCTATCGTCTTTGCCCCGACCGGACCTCCTGCGAAATCCCGCGCAATTATGCCCAGGATCTTGCGGTCAAGTTCATCAAGCCCAAGCTGGTCAATACCCAGCATGGTAAGCGCTTTATCCGCAATATCCTGTGTGATCTTCCCATCAGCCCTCACAAGAGCAAAATCCCATACGCGCCGAAGCATCCTGTTGGCAATACGCGGAGTTCCCCGGGATCTTTTTGCGATCTCATTTGAGCCATCTTCTGTTATCGGGATATGAAGGATCGAAGCACTTCGGGAAACGACTTCCACAAGTTCAGGGACTGAATAGAGGTTGAGCCTTGAAATGAAACCGAACCTGTCACGAAAGGGAGAGCCAAGAAGTCCCACCCTTGTTGTTGCCCCGATAAGAGTGAATTTTTCAAGAGTGAGTTTAATAGAGCGCGCGCTTGGTCCTTCACCGATCATGACATCAATTTCATAGTCCTCCATGGCAGGATATAATATCTCCTCAATAACAGAATTGAGGCGGTGTATCTCATCTATAAATAGCACATCCCCGTTCTTAAGTCCGGTCAGGATCGCTGCAAGATCCCCGGGTTTTTCTAGAATTGGGCCTGAAGTACTTTTTATATTTACGCCCATCTCATGTGCAATTATATGAGCAAGTGTTGTTTTCCCAAGACCGGGAGGGCCTGAAAAAAGGATGTGGTCGAGGGGTTCTGACCGTTTTTTTGTTGCTTCGACAAATATTTTTAAAGACTCTTTGAGGGGAACCTGCCCGATAAAATCATCAAGCCTGCTTGGCCGGATAGTGATATCTTCTTTTTCCTCGTTCAAAGGAACGGGTGTTATGATTCGCTCTTCCATTAATTCTTAAATGTTTTTATAAGTTTATACCTTTTCTGGCAAACCACAAAATTTTAAAAGTTCAAAATATTTCTTTTACCTTTCCTGCCGTCCTTTCAAGTTCCTGTATTATTGGATCAATAGGTGCATCTTTTGCTGCAACAACTGAGATCAAAGCTTTTGATCCTGCCGAAACAGTGATAAGTTTGCCGCCATTATAATCGACTATAATTCTATCCGGACAGGATTTTTCAAACTTATTGGTGAATGTCTCAGCTGCCCTTAGCATAACTGATGACATCATGGTAATGGTCTCCAATCCGTCGTTTAACTTTTCATTCAAGAGGTAACCATCACGACCTGCTAATGCCGTAATTCTAACTCCATTCACTTTATTCAGATCGAAAAGGATATTGCTATAAAGGTTTTGTATTTTTCCCACGCTCATATTTCCCCATTATATGTTATCCTCCAATAAGATAAAACTATCTCTTTATCCTGACTTCATCAAGAATAAAAGGAGGATTAAAAATTCCATTTTCTGTTATTATAGCTGTCACATATTCCATTGGCGTGGCATCAAATGCAGGATTATAAACGTTCACCCCAAGGGGAGCGATCTGGTGTTTTCCAAAAAACTTCAACTCTTCAGGTTTCCTGAGTTCTATCTCGATCTCATCCTCAAACCTTTCAAAATCAAACGTGGAAACAGGCGCAGCAACATAGAACGGCACATCGTGTTCTTTTGCGACTATCGAATGTGTATAAGTCCCTATTTTATTGAACACCGCATCCTGGGTAATTCTATCTGCCCCAACGATCACGCTGTCAACCATACCATTTCTCATAACATGGCCTGACATGCTGTCCGTGATAAGAGTTACAGGGATCTTATCCTCCATCAATTCCCATGTTGTTATACGGCTTCCCTGGTTAAGCGGTCTGGTCTCGCAGGAGATCACTTTTATGTCCTTTCCCTGTGCGCGTGCAGAACGAATAACTCCAAGAGCTGTTCCCCAGTCCACGCATGCCAGCCTTCCGGCATTGCAATGGGTCATGACCGTATCACCATCTTCAAGAAGGGCTGCGCCATGCTCCCCCAGCTGCATGTTCTTTTCCACATCTTCATTTGCAATTGCTTTTGCTTCATCAAGGGCGAACAACCTGACTTCTTTGATGTTATTTGCGTCTTCTATTGCTTTTAGGGTTCGTTTTACCCCCCATGAAAGATTTACAGCAGTTGGTCTTGTTGCGGTTATGGTGTTAGAAGCTTTTTGAACATCTTTCAATAAAATATCTAATGTGGTTGCGATACTTCGAAATGCAGAAAGTGCCACCCCAAAAGCTCCTGCTGCCCCAAGTGCCGGGGCTCCACGGACTCGAAGTGTCTTTATCGCTTCACATAAGGCATCTATCGTGTTGCATTCTATGACTTTATATTCCCCTGGCAGCAGGGTCTGGTCTATCATTACAATATTGTTTTTATTGTCATTCCAGTCTATTGTTCTCATTTAGATCGATCTTCTTATATTGACATTTTAATTTAATCTTTCAAGATATCTTTCCGCAGAAACAGCAGCTATTGCCCCATCACCAACAGCAGTCGTGATCTGTCGAAGTGGTGTGACCCTGCAATCGCCTGCGACAAATATACCTTTAACTGAAGTTTCCATTTTATCATTGGCAATGATAAATCCCCATTCATCTTTTTCTACATCTGCAAATGCAGTATTGGGATTCAAACCTACATATATGAACACACCGTCTGTTTTTAATTCTGAGGTCGTATTTGTCTTTACGTTCCTCAAGATCACTTTTTCAACGATGTTTTTCCCGACGATCTCTTCAAGTACGCAATCCCAGACAAAACTGATCCTGGGATTTGTAAATGCATGCTCCTGGTTTATCTTTTCTGCCCGGAGTTCATTTCGCCTGTGAACGACTGTTACTTTTTTTGCCATTTTTGTAAGGAAGATCGCCTCAGTTATAGCTGAATCTCCTCCACCGATAACTACCACTTCTTTGTCCCGGAAAAAAAATCCATCGCATGTGGCACAATAGGAGACGCCTTTTCCGGTGAATTCGATCTCACCTTTAGCCCCAAGTTTTTTCGGGGTGGTGCCAGAGGTTATTATTACAGATTTTGTCTCTATGTCTCCTTCCGAGGTCTTAATGATTTTTATTTTCCCCCTGTCCTCAATCGAGTTAACTTCATACATACTTTTCATTTCAAGACCGAATTTACGGGCATGTTGTTCGAATTTAATGGCAAGATCTGCTCCTGATATCTCAAGAAAACCTGGAAAGTTCTCAACAATATCTGTAACTATGATCTGCCCACCTATGCCCATTTTTTCAAGAAGGACTGCGTCAAGCATCGCTCTTTTTACATATATTCCTGCGGTAAGGCCTGCAGGACCGCCTCCGATTATTACAACATCATGTACCATATTTATTCACCCAATAAATCCAGGGTTACCGTTTTGCCTTCAAGAACATCCATCTCACGTATTTCGACCTGTTTTGAAATTTTTCCTGCTGTGACTGTATAAGCTCCAGTTGGTTTGGTGTCGAATTGCGTCTCGCCTGATACTGGCCCAAGAGTCGAGTAAGGAACAATCAATTCATATGTTCCGTCAGATGATGCTTCCTGTTTATATTGGATCGTTCGTCCAATATTAGTTCTTATGGTATTGGTAATGGTGACGATCGAATTTGGCGGAGCATTTCCAGTTATTTTTGCTCCCTTTACATGTTCGAATATTTTTGCATATCCGGAATCTTCAGCAGGTATCACATTGGTTCTTTTTAAAGTATTATATATTGATTTATATGCCTTCTCCTCGTTTCCTCCTGAAGTATAAGGATTTGGAGTTGATTCATGCACAAGCCTGTAATTTTGCAGCCCATTCGTGTCAAATATATGAAGTTTTGACTCCATAGTATCGTAATATTTCAACGAAGGCCAGACCTGGTACCCCTGTGAGGTTTGTACCTGCTCATAATATCCATTGTTGGTATTATCCCATTCAGCGAAGACTGGCTGGATCGAATATGCCATGTACGCATTGCTTACAACATATCTGGCACCAGGATTTCCATTTATCCCCAGGTCATCAAGTACTTTATTTGCCTGCGCTTCTGTTGGGGCGATAAGGAATGTCGAAGCGCCTGGTGCATGACTGTCACCTCCGCCAATACCTGCCTGGAACGGGTTGGCGTTGGGGATCCTGTGTGCCCAGTAGGTGATGATATGACCGTAATCCCACCAGCTCATAACTCCGTAATCATTTTTGGAATAGTTATATTTCTGGCCCGGGAGAGGTTTTTCGTAAATTGAATAATAGGGTAGATCAGGCTGTGGGGTGTTATCTTTCATCCATGTTAGAGCATCATGCCATTCGTAAAATCCAGATGAAACGGCGCCCCATTTTGCCTGTTCCATAGTTGTTTGGAATGGAGATGCGCCTGATGGGAGGAATCCGGTCACAGCAATTACGATGATAAATGACAGGACATGTTGCACCCGTATCTTTTTTAGACATTCGAGAATATCATTTGAATTGAACTGTTTCCAGCCAGCTAAGTCTAATAATCTGGAACCCAGGACGCCTGAGAGGATGGCGACATTTACTGCGTAATAATATGCGAATCGGTTCTGAGCAAGCATTATTGCAAGGACGAAGACGCTCCAGATGACGAGTAATGTGTATTCTGCATTGGATCTTTTTATGGCATAATAACAAAGAAGAATGATTCCAATGTAAGACAGTATATAATTATATCCGAAATTACCAACCGCAGACTCATAACTGATGGGGGAGCCTTCTGCTATCGTTAATCCACCCCCCGTTCTGCCCTCGAATAAGAAGCCAATTTGCCCTACTGACCCATCATATAACCCGGGCAATAGGATTTTTATGGCTATTAGTACAATTACCAGTGTACCGGATAGAAATAATAAATAATGAATACCCCCATATGTTCTTTTGTTCATTTCTCGGGAAATGAGACTCAAAGAAGCAAATACAGCGGCAGCACCACCGGTTACTGCCAGGTGAAGAAATGAATAACGCCCTGAATCAAAACCATTACTAATATCAAAATAAGGAATTACCATAATCATTGCCACGATATAAGCAATAATTCCTACAATACCAAGATATTCTGTAGACCTTCCTCGAAAATGATCAATAATATATTGTATGATAATGAAAATACCAAAAACAACTGCAAAGAAAACCCCATTTGTCCATACTAGAAGGTATGCTCCAAAAGAAATTCCAGCTAGGAGGGTGTATATTAATGGTTTCTTTAATGCGTTCCAATCTTTATTTAACCAGTGGTCTAATGTGATGTTTTCTGATCTTTTAATGGCCATGATGAAAAACATCATCATAAGCGTTACAAAAAATACTTCCGCAATGTGATGATCCGTAAATCCAAGTACTGACCTTGAAAGGAACTGCCCGGGAAGTATTGCTATTAAGAAAGCACCTATCAGTCCTGCCTTATTATCTATCAACTCTTTTCCAATAAAATAAACCGGAAATACAATAAGGGCACCTAAAACGGCTGGAAAAAAAGCTCCGATTGTGTCAATGGTAATTTGAGAAGGCATACCGGCATTTGTTAATATACCTGCCGCCAATGCAAAGAAAGCGATCATCTGATCAAATAATGGCCCCCAGAAAAGCGATCCTCCGTATGGATATTGTGTGAAGGCATCATAAAATATCCTGTGAGGGAAAAAATGAATGGTGTTTTCGACCAGTTTCATCTGGAAAACAGAATCATCCATTGCAAAACCAACGATCCCATTGCGAAAGACATTATCTATGGGAGTAATTCCCCTGATATAAAATGAAAATAGGAATATAGCAATGAGGAGGATGTACGAAATGTTTGAGATATCAAGAAGATTTGATATCTCTTTTTCATCAGTACTTTTTTTGTTTATTTCTTGTTTTTCCCTGTATTGTTTCATCGATTTTACTTTAGCCAATATACACCTCGGATCAGTTCTATAAGTGGAATTTAGAGATAATAAGGATTGTGAATTTATAAACTTTATGAATATTGAATTACCTCTGTTGGTTTATGTTGTATCTTGCATCTTCAACTGCTTCCCATGAACCTGCAGTTGGTATCATGAATGAAAAATTAATTAACAACTGGGTTATTATAAAGGATATAAGCGTCTCCCCGATTTTTGGTAAAACCAAAAGTATCAGGAATGCCAGATACCATTGGTTATGTAGAATAATAAAAGGATATATAAGAACCAGTATTAGAACTATGGGTGGAGAGACAATATGTATCAGGAGCGCATAGGGATAGATTATCTTTCCAAAATTTCCTTTTCCAAGCAGGTTGAGATTGGACATATAAACTTTTCTTAATCCATTTATCCGTTTCATTTTCTGGACAGTTCGTCCTTTCAGACTCAACGGCACGCGTTCAAATACTACGGCATGAGGATCATATACTACACGATAGCCTGACCTGATAAACTTAAAAAGAAGATCAGAATCGTCTGCATATGCATCAGGGTCTATCTTTGTTTTCTTTAACAAATCAGTCCTGAAACTCATTAAAGGCCCGTTACACACTGAAACAGAGTGAATGCTGCTCTCACCCGATCTCCAGATATCAAAAAAGAAACGGTAAGATTCTTCCTGTGATCTGGATAATCTTGCTTTATCTGAGATTATTACAATTTTTCCTGTCGCTCCCCCGACATCACTTTCTGCAAAGTTCTTTGTTATCTGCAATAATGAATCCTCTTTAAGCAAGGCATCAGCATCGGATATTACGGTTATATCACTATCCAATGATGGGAATATCCAGTTCAAAGCTCTTGCTTTTCCTTTGCCGCCCTGGTTTTCGATTATCCTTATATTTAAAGAATATTGTTTTGTTGCTTCTGTACAGATACTTTTTGAATTATCGGTGGAATGGTCGTCTAAAATTATGATTTTTAATTTATCCCCTGGATAAGTGAGCCTGGAGGTATTCTCAATCTTTTCTTTTATTACCTTTTCTTCATTGTAACTAGGAATGATGAGGGTGATGGTTGGGAAATAATTATTTTGAGATAAATATCCCTTTTTCTTAGAATATGCATACATAATTATAGTATATGAAAGAAAAAGAATGATTTCAAATATGACCAGTATTTGCCATATCAATAACAGATTTATATTTTGAAGAGTTTCCATGTCCATTTTCTAATTGAATAAACCACATTGACAATAGGCAGCGAAAGTTTATCTAAAGCTATAAACTTATCTTTTAATCGGTCAATAATTCGGGAACCTAAATATACTCCATTAAATTTTCCCCCTCGAATCGATTCCGGGCTATAGTAAATATATGTTATTCCCATCTCTGATAACCAGTATCCATATTTTAATGCCCCAATAGTTGGAAGAGGCTCTAAGTAACGATTGATCAAATCAATCAAATCATCATGGTTTTTTGGGATATAACAACCTCCCAGATCCTCATAGAGAGCCCTGCCTGCGAGGATTGACGTTGTTCCCCAAAAAACACTCTCAATACCAACTGTTGATCCAAAAGTAATCACTTTTTCACATGCTGCCATCAATTCGTATGAATCAATCTTAGATTCTGCTTGAATGACAGTTAAGTTTTGACCATTTATCTGTGATAATTCTCGTGTTTGTGTATTTTTAATCCCTTTTAAATTCGGGTGGATCCTTACATAAAACCTGATATCGTTATCTATATCAGCATTTATGATGGCATTGATTGCCTCAATCTGGTTTTTATAGATTGGATTCTGCCAACCTTCAATTGACTCGAATTCATCATCAGATGAAACATAAATTGCAATATTTCTCTTCGACGGATCAAAATCATCTGGCAGATTCCCTTTTTTCTGGGATTTTATATACGAATACCAACCTTGATCTTTTCCCCCACGGCCATTTTCAAACCACTGTCTTGCTAATGTTTCCTTTTCATTAAGGGAGCGCTTGTCGTTCCATTGTTTTATTATTTGATTTTTTTGGTATTCGATATCATGCGGATAGGTGTCTTCAATAAGTGTATATCGTTGCAAAACACCCGCTCTTTCATGGACAAAGGTCTTGACGCCAAGGTCCTGAGCGGCCCTCAGAGCAGGTCTTAATGCTGCGAATCTTCCATTAAATAGATAAAATACATCGGGTTCGATTTCTTTTAGATGGTACCTTATTGAATCATAGACAGAAATTGACATTGATATGTTTTTATGAATAAAGTTGTTAAAATTGGTAAGATCTGGCCCAGATTCCCGGACCATACTTATCAATGTGGATGCAACTGTCATACCAACATCAACATTATCAATTTTAAAACTCTTTAAATTTTGCATGGATGAGAACTCAGGCAAATCTAAATATCTGACAAATTTATTTAAATTAAGTTCATGTCGATTCTGCTCTGGCAGATCTATAAGAGCCAATCCTTTGTCACGCTTTGATTTACATGAAAAACAACGCAATTTAAAATGATTCGGATTTGGCTCGCATGATGGCAAATCGCCTGAACACTGGATGATGTGAACTTCATCTCCTGCATCAATGTGTTTGGCTGCAATTTCCATATCTGTTGCAAGATGGGGAATCCAATCGCAAAATGGCATGTATATCAGGATTTTCATGTTGATCTGACTATAAAAAAATATATATGTTCTCAATCATAAAATCAAACTCTTCAGGTCAATCTCTTAAATCCAGCATGTGCAACAGGACCTTTTAATAGTTTATTCACATTGCCCTGTTCGATTGCTTTGAGAAGTATACAAAAAACATCATCCACATTTTCCATATAATTTTCAATATGTTGTTCTTGATGACTATATGATACATACACACTCTTGGAGGCAAAAAAACCCCGACTTAGCATTTCTTGTGTAAATAATGTCTGTAGTTTTAGATTTTCTCTTCCATAGTCAAAATCAAACGTTGTTAAAGGTGGCACAGCTTCCATTATATTTATCTTTAAATCATGTTCTTCTGCGAGCTTTTTCCATCCATCGCTTATCAAATTCCCAATTCTGCATAAATGTGATGGAACCTCATTTTCCAACATTTTATTTATTGTTGCAAGAGAAGCAACAGGTCCTATTCTTTCAGTCCAATATGTACTGCTTATGAAACTTTTCTGCGCCATATTCATAAAATCTTCTTTTCCAATAACGGCTGCCATTGGAAAACCATTGCTCATTGCTTTTCCATAAACTGCGATGTCAGGATACACTTTATAGAAATGATGGGCACCGCCTACATTCATTCTCCACCCGGAACTTATTTCATCAAATATTAAAACTGCATTAATTTCGTTAGCAATTTTTCTGACGTTTTCCAGGAAATTATTTTCCGGAACGTGGTGTCTTATTGGTTCCATTACAATTACACCAACTTCATTATTTTTAACAATTTCTTCAAGGTCCTCTATTCGATTATATATAAAGGGTATCGCACTTCCTTTTAAACTTCTAGGAACGCCTAATGGCTCTAATCCAGGAAGCAAATGTCCGTCCAAATTATTATCATCTGCTAAATTGGTTGAGAGATACCAATCATGCCAGCCATGATATCCACAGAATGCGATCTTATCTTTCCCACTATAAGCACGTGCAATTCTCACAGCAATAGCCATTGCTTCTCCTCCGGTTCTGGCATATCTCACCATTTCAGCCCATGGATTTAACTTTAAGAGCAACTCAGCCAACTCGACATCTTCAGGACAGTTCAAAGTTGCCATAGAGCCTCCATCTACAGCATCTTTTACTGCTTCATTTACATCATCATCTGCATATCCTAACGTGCATGCACCAACTCCCATCAGTGACATGTCTACGAATTTATTACCATCTAAATCCCATATTTCAACCCCTTTTGCTTTTTTATAATAGGATGGCCATTGTTCTGGCAAGAATTGTTCAGAACGTTTTGAAAGTAATTGTGAACCACCTGGTATTAATTTCTTGGCTTTAGTCCATAACTCATTACCTTTTTCTATTTTCATGTATCCTTCTTTTTTAAATATTGAATGCTCCAGAAATTTGGCATGCTTAATCTCCTGTAAGTGCCATAAACTTCATAACCTTTATCTAACAAAAATTTTGATAAGTATGCTCCCTTCTATTTATCAATTTTACTATTCCACTATAAATTTTTTACTAAGTGACAGTCTCATAACCCCACAGATCATCCCGTAAAAACGAACGTATCCCTGTAAAATAAAAAAAGGAATAGCTTTGAATTTGCCTCTTTTTATCGCTCTTAATGTATAGATAATAGGATATCTGATCAATAAATGAAAAATCATTGAACCAGCGCGATTTGGATGTTTGACGCAAAACTCTCCGTCTCCCATTCCATACCATTTAAACTTTTTAAAGTATGTTCTAAATGATCCGAAATGCAATTGTCTTATTCTGGTTTGCCCTATTCCATATTTCATCCCCGGTATTTTTGACAATCTATACATAAAATCAGTATCATCGATTGTACTCGTAATATTATCGTCAAATTGTATTTTTTCAAAAATTTTTTTCTTAAAAATAGCCGGCGCAACCCCGATCATACTTTTTGGACCAGGGAAATTATGTGTTAATTGCCATGATTGTTCTTCAGCTTTATTCCAAAAATTGTGGTTTGCGAACGATATTAATTGGGACTGCACAATGTCAAAATCATATCTTCGCAGGTCATCTAATAAGGATCGTATATCTCCTTTTAATAATCGGTGATCCGAATCAATCATTGCCACATATTCATTTTTTGCAGCATCTATGCCTATTTGTCGATCCCGGGTAAGATTTGAATTGGATGATTGGATTACTTTATTTGTATATTTTTTGGCTATTTCAATAGTTGCATCCGTTGACTCCCCATCCACAACGATAATTTCAGCGGGATTGTTATTAACAATACTTTTTAAACAATCTTCGATCCTGGATTCTTCATTCTTTGTGCAAACTACAACAGAAACATCTAATGAATTTGCCAGCCTTTGTTCTTGTATAGCCTTCATCTTATTATTCTCCTTCCAAAATCTCCTTATCCAAATTCAACTAAATCTTTACAATATAAAAATTCATTAAATGCTTCTCCTGCACCGGTATCAATATTATCAACAATGATAATACTTTTTTTTCACAAAAGTTCTTCATTTCAATATATCTGTTAATCATTGGGCATATTCCTCTCTTACCCTCTTTTGCTAGTAAAAGGTTAGGGTGGAACAAGAATTCCCAACCATTTCCTCGATTTGCTCTACTATTTGAGACTGATATCCTTGTGAACTGACTATAATACCCATCCCTCGGTATTTTGGTAAATCCTTTGAAGACGCAATAGGTATCCCTTTCAAATTGTTACCCACGCGCTCGGGATTTGAATCTAGTATTACTTCAATTTTTTGTCTTTGTTTATCATCCATGATTCCAAGAAGCATAGCGGTATGTCCACCACCGCCAAAAATGACCACTCGTTCAACCTTATTCAAAAACATTGATATTTTACTTCTTAACATGCTTGATTGAGCATCAAGCCCAATATTAACAAGATCGAGAGCTTGTCTGCGGTATGCCAGAAGGAAAGCTTTGGTGCGCTTGATGAAACTACCTCGCAGCACGGGATATGCGCAAAACTCATTTGCATCCTTATACTGTTGGACACTAATTGATATAATCTCCCAGCCAGCTTCCCTGGCACAGCGGGTTAGGCTTTCGGCGGTAAAATAATTGACGTGCTCTGGGACAAAGAATCCACAGCCTATGGCATTTCGGGGCAATGAAAAATCAGGCACTTCTATGAAGAGCATGCAAAACTTGTCCGTAATTTCACGGATATGTTTAAGCACTGCAACTGGCTCAGGAATGTGTTCCAAAACATGGCTCATTAATACCGCTGGTTTTCGAATAGATTTTACTTCCTTGAGATCGCCTTGCAGGAGAGATATTCCGTAATTGTTCTTGGCATAGGCTACAGCATTCGGTGCAGGTTCAACACCGCCTGTGCTCCAATCCGCGGCTTTGGCTAGTGAAAGTAGTGATCCAACTGCGGCTCCGATGTCAAATAAGCCAAGCTGGATGTTTTGAGTTGCAAGTACTGTGTCAAAGCCAAGATCATTCATGGTTTGACTAATCCATTTAAACTGGTTGCGCTTTGCGTTGATCATTTCTTTGGTTGGTTCAAGCGTATAGTTGGCGTTGTTTACATAGTGATCGACATTTTGCATAACTGGAAGTATTGGATTTTGAAACACAAATCCGCAATTCTCACAAAGAGAAAGTTGCATTTCTGGAGTTTGAATATCTTGCTGTTTATCAATTTTCTGTCTGTGAAATTCGAGCATTAAGTTGTGGGATTTGCAAACAGGGCAGGATTTGATTGAAATTAATTCATTTTCAATATGTTTCTGCATAGCATCCATTTTTTTTTCATCCATTTTTTTCATCACTTCTTTACTTTAATTATCTTGTCTTCCTTTATTGATTTTAAATATCCTTCATTCCGAATGATACCTTTATTTATATCCTCTAATTCGGGATTTTTTTTTAATAAATTAAGTATGTCTTCAATATAAAACATTTCATCTTTTTTATATAAATTATTGTATATCTTTCTCACAAATTCCAGATCACGTTGCTCATCGACCGACCATCGCATATATGAAATATCTTCATCATTTTTTAAATTTCCAATTCTAAAGATGTTTAAATTCTTCCATATATATGGTGTCACATGCTCCCTTTCTGAGGAAAGCTTAGATTCACTCCAGGCTTTTTCCAATGCTGTAAAACTGAAAACTTCCACATCAATTCCGTCAGGATACGTAGGTATTATTGATGTTCCAACATAATCAAAATCGTTGATTAGATAATATCTTACCACTTTATCGATCACATTTGGATCAACAAGTGGGCAATCAGCAGTGATTCTAACTATAACTTCCGCCTTAGAAATTATCGCAGAACGATAGTATCTATCTAATACGTCGTTCTCACTCCCTGCATAGCTTTTTACTCCCAATTCAGATGCAAGATCAAGTATTTGTGAATCTTCTTTTAGATTGGTTGTTGCAATTACAATATCGTTGAGTTCTTTTGAATGTTTTACTCTATTTATTACATGGTATAACATCGGTTTCCCAGCAATTTCTTTCACTACTTTACCAGGCAACCGTGTCGAACCCATCCTGGCCTGAATAATTGCAACTACTTTTTTCATACTTTTTTTTACTCCATTCTAATAGCTATCATTTTCCACGGCATATGTAATGGACCACTGAATTGAAGCCTTTTTTCATTAATATCTTTCAAAGTGTATGTACCCATTTGTTTGTTTTCTGGCATTGGTAAGTCAATATCTATAATAAAATCCTCCGAAATAAGTTCTTTCGCACCACAGTCCAAACAAAAATCTTTAAATTTTCCATATGAATAGATATTATAGTTATATGGCGAACCTTCTGTTGAACCCCATTCATCATCGTATTCAATCACTTCTGAAAAGACGTCTATATTAAAATCTGAAAATAAGCTTGTCACGAAAATCCACTTTTTTGTTATAACCATTATTTCTTTCATTGCATCTTCATAATCAGGTAACCAGCTTAAATTTTGAATTGAAAATGCTAGATCAAATGACTTATTGGGGAATATTTCACTGAGTTCATAAAAGTCACCTTGCACAAACTTAATTTGATCATAAATTGGCGAGTACTTTTTTGCAAGATCAAAATATTTTCCCCCAAAGTCTAAACCAGTCCATTTTGTGTCCGGAAGGATTTTAGACAAATAATACATATTTGCCCCACCACCACAACCAACATCAATCGCATTATAAGAACTATCTGTTAATGGTAACATCTTGCTCACAAAATCACATAATGCAATTGTGCTGCGTTTTGGATTCTCGTATTGACTTTTATGATAATGATTACCCTTCTCACCAAGAGACGCTTCTTTTACTTTCTCTTTATCCGCCATATTTTTTAAAGTCTCCGTTAATCATTTTTCTAAAGTGTAAATTTTTGAAACTGAAATATCTATTACAGATTTTTTTTCACTTGATTCCTTCGCAGCAAGCGCAATTTCAAGTACTCGTTTACCCTGTCTTGCATCAATAAGAGGCATTGATAAAGCATCAATACAATGCAAAAAATGCTTCATCTCTTCGATGTACATAAGATTCACATCAGCATCTACATCATATATTATCCATTCATTTGAATCTGCCGAATATAAACTTACTTTGTGTTCTCCAAAGTTCCAGATCAATGTTCCCTTTTCCCCAATTATTTTACAATTCCGTGAATATGCTCTTTGTATAAAATCAAGATGAATTTCACCAATAGCACCATTTGAAAATCGCAAAAGAATCTCTGCGGTGTCTTCCGTTTCAACTTCAAGGTCGCTGATTTTATCAGAAAAACAAAATACCTCCTTTACATCTCCTAACAACCAGTATAGATAATCTATTTCATGAGATCCGTCAAGAATTATACCCCCTCCAAGATCTTTTTTTGCAGTATAACTTTGCCTGTAATTCTGCCAGGGACGCCAATCGGGGAGATATTGCCCGAATTCTGCTTTTATTGACAAAATTCTCCCCAATTTGCCTGAATCTATGAGA
Organism: Candidatus Methanoperedens sp.; assembly: GCA_026552975.1. Classification (GTDB taxonomy): domain Archaea; phylum Halobacteriota; class Methanosarcinia; order Methanosarcinales; family Methanoperedenaceae; genus Methanoperedens. The sequence goes on along the minus strand of JAPMTR010000081.1, from coordinate 20,215 downwards.
TTCTTTACCAACTTTAAGCCTTCGCTGAACCTGAAACAATATCCAACTGAAATAATCTTTTGATGAGAAGATGCTTTTTTAATTAAATCATCCAGGCCATCAAGTCGATCTGATATTGGTTTTTCAATAAACACATGAGCACGATGAGTTATAGCTTGATCAGCGATTTTGATGTGGGTGTTTGGGGGAGTGCAAACAATGACTGCATCAATGTCATTTTCAAAACACCTTTCAATATTGTCACATGTTTCCACATCATAACGTTCTTTAATAATGTTGAGTCGTTCTTTTAAAGTATCAAATGCAATGATACTATGGTTGGAAATGTCTATCAAGTTCCTGATATGCCTCTCACCTATTGAACCACATCCAACAACCAGGATTTTCATTAACACTCCCCTTTAAGCAAACTATAGAATAATGAATCGTGCCATTTACCTTCGGACCAATGTGTTTCACGATGACGACCTTCAAGTTTGAAGCCAAATTTTTCAAAAAATTTTCTTTTTAAATCATCAAAATCATAAATTTCAGCCCATAATCTGTGTAATCCGAGTTCTTCAAAACCATAACGAGCCATGATCAATCCAGCATCCGGAGCAAATTTATCATCGATATATAGATTATCAGCCCCAATATAAATTGAAAAATCTGCATTTTTATTTATCCAATCTATATAGCATAATCCACATGCTCCTAGCAATCTATTACTATCCAGTTCAATAATAGAGAACATGACAGTCGTGGGATCTTTCATAACTTTTTCTTCATACCAGACTTTTTGATTTCCCATACTTAACTCACGATATTCTCGAAAATAGCGGCGATATTCCGGTTTATTGCGAAACTCTAATAATGTCGATAAGTCAGCATTCTCTATAGCACGAAGACCTACAAAACTACCCTTTAACATATTTCCTCCTTAAAATCATTTACAAAAAGAGCATCTCCTGCAAATTTAGATATTACCAGGGTTTTACCTACTACTTTACTTATTTCATAGGGTTCAATTGCCCCTTCTGGTGCCGGACGAAGAGCCTCCAGGTCATTCTCTTTGATTTTTTCACCCACATTAATATTATGAACCAATCGTAAACAACGCCGCTGAACAACTACTGTATCTTTTTCATTTTTTTCGATGCGTTTAATACCATTCCCTAAGGACATTTCAAGTTCACGACTTCGGCTGATCATTTCTCCCCAGGTTTCAGGATTCATTGAAAAAGCATGATCAGGCCCTTTGCGATTATTATCATCAGTGAAATGCTTTTCAATAACTCTTGCACCCAATGCAATTGCACCCAGAACTGTGGCATGTAAAGGTGTATGATCTGAGAGACCAAGAACAATATTAGGATATCTGACAGCGAATGTTTGCAGCACTTTCAGATTGATACATTTAAAATTTTCTGTACTTCCAGTATAATTTGTATTGCACTGCAACAGCACAAGTTGAGGATTATGTTTTAATATAGCATCCACAGCACGTTCCACATCATCCATATTTGATGCACCGGTTGCCAGTATTACGGGTTTCTTTTTTTTTGCGATTATTTCAATGAAATCGATCCAGGTAATATCTCCTGAACCAATTTTATAAGCCGAAATATATTGATCCAGCAACTCTACAGCTTCATTATCATATGGTGTAGTTAAGAAATCAATTTTTGCGCTTTTTGCGGTTTTGGCTAATTCCTCTGTCCAATCTCGATTGCATTCATATCGTTTGTATATTTCAAACACTGATTTATCCCAAGATGTTTGATGGCTCATTTTTGTACCGAGATTTTTAAAACCGTAGTCGCTAACGATCTTATCTGCTTTAAAATGTTGAAATTTAACAGCGTCAGCACCTGCTTCTTTAGCGAGCCGAATTAAATCATTGGCACGATCTATATCTCCATCATGGTTAGAGGCAATGTCTGCAATAAAATAAGCCGGTGTATCAATCGAAATCTCTCTTCCATTGATATAAATTACACTATCGTATCTCATTTTTAACACCATTTTCATATTTTTCAACAATACTTGTAATTACCTCTTCTAAATTAGGTAATTTATAACCGAGAAGAGTTTCTGCTTTTCCAACATCAAGACCAAGGCTCTCTGCTCTTGATGCATCTCCTGCATCCACAACACTGCCTATTTTGACATTTGTTAATGTATGACCCATTTTTTCTGCAAGTGCACAAATGAAAGCCTTCTTGCTAAAAACTTCACTGCTTGCCAAGTTTAATACTCCACTAGGTCTTTTTTCTATGATATCAAGTAACGCAGAGGAAAATTGCGTAACATGAATACTTGATGTAAAATAATCATCAAAAAGTGTAATCGGAGAATTATTTTTTATATTTTGGATGGCCCATTCAACAAATGTTGGTGTATCAATTTTATTGCGAAAACCTACAATATTAGTGCGTACAACTAATGCATTCTGACAGGTTAATGCAAAACTTTCTCCTGCATATTTAGTTCTCCCGTATTCATTTATCAATCTAATTGGTTGCTCTTCCGTATGTTTTATATTGCAATCGCCTGTATAATAGTGATCAGTTGAAATTTGAATAAAATAAATTCCAGTTTTTAGGGATATCTCAGCCAGTATAGAAGCAGGGCGTGCATTTATAAGATAGGCATAATCCGGTTTGTCTTCGCATTTCGCCAGGCTGACCATTGCTGCAGAATTAATAATTATTTGTGGCTTAATAGATAATATTATATTTGATAATGTCCGATCATCGACAATATCACATGAAATATCAGCACCGCTGCGTGCAATTCCAATAACCTTTATGCCACACCTTTTCATTTCATACATCAATGCCTGGCCAAGCATACCGGTCGAACCAATTACTAAAACCTTCATAATTTGTCCAGTCTTAATTAATTATATTCTCTTTCATCCAGTTCCTGAATTTTCCAATTCCCTCGATAAGGGATGTCCTCGGCTCCCATCCCAGCAACTGTTTAGCCCTCGAATAATCACAAACCAGCTTCGGTATCTCACTCTGTGGATGAATATGCTCCACATGCTTAATCCGATTAGCATCCTTACATATCAATGCAGCAAGGTCGTTTATCGATATGTCTTCACCAAGTCCAGCATTCAATATCTTCCCGTTTACAGCATCAGAATATGCAGCCTGCACCACGAACTCTGCGCAGTCCTCAACATACATCAGGTCCCGTGTCTGAGTCCCATCCCCGTAGATGTTCATCACTTCACCCTTAAGGTCTTTCTGGACGAATATGGAAACCACGCCACCCTCCCCGGTTGACTTCTGGTAAGGACCGTATGTATTGAAAGGGCGCACAATAACGGTGGGCAGTCCGTATGCGTAGTAGTAGGATTGTACCATATTCTCTCCAGCAAGCTTTGCCCCTGCATATGGAGATGCTGCCTTTGTGGGATGTGTTTCCGAGATAGCACCGCCTGTGGACGCAGTATCATAGACCATGCATGTACTCATGAAAACGAATTTGGTGTTTGTTCTTTTTGCTTCTTCAAGGACATTGAATGTTCCCACAACATCATTCTCAAAAGTCCTCCTTGGATGATCTATACTGTCCTGTACCACAATGCTGGCCGCCAGATGGATGCAAATGTCAAAATTGTTCCTGAATAATATGGACAACAATGCTGTATCCTTGATATCGCCAATTGTTACATCGAGATTAGGGTTATCCCTGAATTCATCAAGATTATCGGCGCATCCATTGGACAGGTCGTCCAATACCCATACGTGATTATCATTATCAAGCAATCTCTTGACAACCCATCGTCCTATAAAACCAGAGCCGCCTGTTACTAAAACATTCATTTTTATACCTTTACAGTTACATATTTCATCTAATATATAATCCTCTCTTTCTTTAGAATGATTTTTATCTCACTTTTTGTTATAGGGATTACATCCTTTGACACATAATCTTTTGATCTGATGGGTACTGCATCATATCCAGATACATCGATTTTTGTCAATTCATCTTCGATCTGAGGTAATATTATGAACATATCATCCCTTTCAAGTGACCGACTTGCCTCATCATCTGTCATCAGTTCTTCGTACATCTTCTCACCTGGTTTTGTCCCGATGATCTCTACCTTAATATCCTCCGGCCGGTAACCATAACCTGGTGCCAGCTCAGCTATAAGCACTTGCGCCAGATCAGAAATGTTCACCGTTGGCATCTTAAATATAAATACTTCTCCTCCCTGCGATATCTCTTGAGATTTAAATACCAGTTCGACCGCCTGTGACATTGACATCATAAATCGCGTCATTGTCGCATCAGTGATTGTCACGGGACCACCTGCTTTAATTTGTTTAATGAATAATGGGATCACAGAACCTCGAGAGCCCATTACATTGCCGAATCTTACACTGGAAAAAACACAGTCGTGTGCACCTTTATAATAGTTTGCAGAAGTCATCAATTTTTCCGCCAGAAGTTTTGTTGTTCCCATTGTGTTGGACGGATTCACGGCTTTGTCGCTGCTTGTAAAAATGATTTTTCCTACATTGTTATTTATGGCAGCTTCGATGACATTTTGCATACCAAGAACATTTGTTTTCACGGCTTCAAAAGGATTATATTCACATGCCATCACATGTTTCAGGGCAGCTGTATGGAATATTATATCAATGCCTTCCGTTGCACGATTAAGCCGTTCTATATCCCGCACATCACCCAGAAGATACCTGATAACGCTTTCATGTTCCTTTAGTTCCTGCTGGAGATCGAATTGTTCGGTCTCATCCACATCGAAAATTCTAATGACTTTAGGATTATATTTCAATATATTTCGCACAAGTTCTCGACCAAGGGAACCAGTGCCGCCGGTTATAAGGATATTTTTATTGTGCAAAAAATTATATTTCATGTGACAGTCCAATGAATTGTATTTTCGGTTTTCAATCTCATAATCCCATTCAATTAATCATAAATCTTCCCATGTAAAACTATCTTTTAACTGAATTAATGAATTTTCTATCGCACACTCTTTGCGCAATTTTAAGATGTTTTTTCTGAATATCTGAAATTCATGAATGTACACCTCATAATTTTTAATAATATCTTCCATTTTGCTTACAAATTCCTCAAGGCCACTGCAACAAATTCCTATTGGATTTTCATGTTTATTAAACGAATTAATACAATCATTATCAAAATGCAAAACCGGTTTTGTGTAAGATAAAGATTCTAGAATTGAACCGGTACAACTTAGTCGATAACGGCTTTTGTCATATAAAATGAGAAATATATCAATATCCCTCGCATATTTTTCCATCTCACTTCTATCAAGCCTCTTTCCAGGACTTGGACAAGTTACGTTCGCAAAACCTTCAGTGCCCTTATTATCCATCCCGATAATACGAATTTCATAAGGTTGTTTTAATTCTTTTTGTGAAAGTTGAACAAGTATATTATGCAACATCAATGGATTCCCATAACCGAAAATTGCAAATTTGACATATTCATTTTTTGGCGACGGGGGTGGTTCTGCAAAAACGGTAGGAAGTATAACCGTATACATATTCAAATCTTTTGTATTTATATATTTTTCTGCATTTGTAATAATATGGGGAGATAAAGCAATATATTTAAAGTCACCGGAATGTTTCCACAGTAGTATTTTTCGATCAGTAAAGAGTTTTGTAGAAATAAACTGCCAGGGCATAAAACGATCAATAAATGGTTTAATAACAATTTCTGGGAAGTCTATGAATTTAGTTTGCCTGATTATTTTGAGTTTATATTTAATTTCAATAATATATTTATTTTTCATTTTTTTGATTGGCAACGATGGTCCAGTTGGCTTATCGTATCCATTCGCGATATTTTCAAAGTTCCCATGAAGCACAAGAGTGAACTTCATTTTCGAGAAATCATGTTGTTGTTTTAATTTTTTAATCACATAGAGGATTGTTGGGCTAAAGGATAAGATGAAAATCTTATTTATTCCGACCTCAAGCACCTCAGAAAACATTTTCTTAAAAAGAGAATAGTATGTGAGCATCCCTCTTATACTATAAAGATCTCGGAATTTAATGGCAATATATTCAATGTTATCAATGAAGATCTTGTCATGAGTTAAAATATTCTTAATGGCGTTGATGTGTGTGATGTCTGCATAAAATCGTATTGCTTCCTTTGGATAAACTAAACGCAATCCATAAATAAAACCACTATTGAATTTTTCATGACTCACTCCTCTGCATGTTGGTTCACAAATTACGATCATTGTGTTTCCATCATAATATCTGCCAACTTATAAAAATTTACTTTTGGTTGCCACCCGATACTTCTTATCAATCCAGGATCACTAACTAAAATATTATAATCTGGTTTAAAATCATGATCTACCATTACATAATCTTCCCAATTCCTGTTGATTTTCTTAAAGCAGTATTCAACCCATTCCTGAATGCTATGAGCTTCGCCACTACCAATTATTGCCTCAAATACCGTATCCTGGTTTACCAATGTCCAAACTGCTTCAATCACATCACCTGCATAATTAAATTCCTTTTTTACACCAATATTTCCTAATTCCAGCTTTTCGGAACTACCATTGGCAATCCGCTTTACTGAGCTTACTATTTTTTTGTTTACATGCCTCTCGGATCTCAATGGGCTGTCATGGTTAAAAAAATAGCCTGCGTATATTTTTAACCCAAAAGCAGAACGATAATACCTGCCCGCATAAACCGAATGAATGCGAGCCACAGAATAGGGACTACTTGCCTCAAAAGGAGTTTTCTCATCAATAGGCATTCCTTCATTTTTAAATTGCATAGCACTACCTGATAAAAACACTTTCGCTGTTGGACAATGTAGCCGGACGCACTCCAGGATATTAAGAGTACCAGTGCTTATTGCTTTATGATTATCAAATAATGCAGAATGGTGAGTGGTGGAATTAGCCGCAAAATGAAAAATATAGTTTGGATGATGATGTTTTATTATCGATTCGACAAAAGAATAATCAGCCACATCACCCTTTAAATCGCAATGGGAGCGAGAGACTCCAATTACTTCAATTTTTTGTTTTTGAAGTAAATTAGAAAGATAATACCCATCTTGCCCGGTAATGCCAAATATTAGTGCTGTCATAAGTTTTGTATAACTCCGCTGAATATAACTTATCTTGGTTTCATTCATTTAGGATCGAGTCTAAGAAATGTCATCAATTGTCCTCGGCCTTCAGAGCAAATTAGCCAGCGATCCGTATCGGAGAAATTCTTTAATTCTGGGTAAATTGACAAATTTCGTGATCCAGTAGTAAATTCTGTAATTTTAAAGTTGCGCTCTGCTCGCTGTTTGAGTTTTTCAAATCCTTCGATGCCGTTTTTATGCCATTCGTGGATTTCTATAAAAATTACAGAGCCCTTGAAAGCGTTAAAAGTCTTTTCTGAAAATAGATCAAACTCTCCACCTTCAATGTCACATAATAAGACACATTTTGATAAATTGACTCTCTCATTTAACAGGGAAATATAAAAATTCTCATCCGCCTTACCAAATACTTTCACTCTGTTTGAAACATTATTAAGATTGGTATTTGACTTAATTTGTTTTTGACCAATCTTAGTTATTTCAAAGCAATAGGAGAAATCAAATAGGTTGTTCGTTAAAACACCTACGCCATAATATCCATCTGCTGCCCCTAAATCTATAAATGTTCTATGGCTTGTGGGAACAGTAATAATTGAGTCTAAAATTTCTTTCTCATATAGTCCTAACAACATACTTGAATAATCTCTATTACTCCAGCGAGGATTCGAGTCAAGTTTCAGCCCTTTAAATGGACCATACATCACAGTACCATCAAAAGTCTGATATAATATTTTTGAAAGTTTCACTCTGCGCCTTTCTTCACAGGGTAGTGGAAGCAATCCACGAAGTTGATCCAGAGCAAAACGGTAAATTCTTTTGATTGTTATCAGAAAACCATCGCTCTTAAAGCTACTTAAGAATTTACCAAATAGGCTTCCATTGTTTATATTGTTGAATAAATTCATAAAGTCATTTCTTTATCTAGATAATTTCAATTTCAGGCAAGGGGAATATAAATTTACCCCCTTTGGCTAGAAATTCTTGTTCACGATTCAGAATACTATGTTTAAAATGCCATGGAAGTACCAAAAAATAATCTGGGTTCATTGCTTTTGCTTCTTTTTCAGAAACGATCGGAATGTTCGTACCCGGTGTAAATGACCCAAACTTCTCTTGATTCACTTCTGCAATACAAGCTATATGCTTGGTTGTGAATCCACAAAACTGAAGTAATACATTACCTTTAGTGCTTGCACCATAACCAATAATTTTTTTCCCATCTGCTACTAACGACTCAATTAATTCTGTAAGACTTGTACGATGTTGAAATACTCGCTTCGCAAAATCAAGGTAAGGCTCAGGAGTGTCTAAACCCATAATATCTTCTTGCTTTAGTATCCAATTAATAATCGGTAGATTAGATTCATATGGTCCTTTTTCTTTGCATGCCGTTACTGCAAAACTGCCGCCATTGATAGCATTCATCTGTACATCAACAACCCTTAGTCCACAGCGTTCCAGCATATTTTTAACAACTTTAAAAGAGTAGAATTCTAAATGTTCATGACAAATGGTATCGTAGGAATTAGTGCGAAGCATACTGGGCATGTAACTTTGTTCAAAATGCCAGATTCCATCATCGGCAATAACTGCTTCAATGTCCTTTACAAATGCCATCGGGTTTTCCAAATCGTAAAACATGGCTATAGATGTAACGATCTTTGCTTTACTGTCAGGAAAATTAGCCTTGAATGTCGTCGCGGAAAAAAAGTCTGAAATTAGAGTAATATCATCGGTATAGTATTTCTTAAACTTTTTTCCAGTAGGGTCAATTCCCACTTTTCGGAATTTGCCTGTATATGCCTTGAGTGAAGTTGCATCGTTACTGCCAATGTCAATTACCAAATCGGCATCATTCGGTTTTACCATCTGCTCTAAGGCACGGATTTTTTGCTGCAGATGTCTAATCATAGAATTGTTTAGACCTGAGCGATAGCCATAATTATCTCCATACATTTCATCCAAACTGTATGACTGTTTCATCTGCAACAAGCCGCTATCCGGGCACCACACAAGATCGATCGGACCTTTCGTGATCGGTTCGTTTGGTGATTTAGGAAATACACCTGTGAGACATTGTTCGCCAAGCGACAATACCGTGATCAAGTTCGTGCTGCCACTAATGCGGCATTTATTAATTTCTGCATACATAGGGTCTCCATACTAATTATTATCTTATAACTTTTGCTCGGAGTTTTGAAATCAGAGTCATCGGTTTCCTTAAAAGTGACCTTATTATTTTATATAATAACATATTTATTTCTTTTATTGAAAGTTCGTATATATCTCCATCCTCGAATGAAACAACACCATCCCACCTCGAATAATTTGAATTAACTACAACACCAAGATATCCTCTAGATATATCCTCCAACGTAATTCCTTTTTGTAAATATTCTAAATGCTGGTTCTTGTGATGAAAGTATTTGAAAATATGCTCTCTGAATTGTATATCAATGGTCTTATCTTTTTGCAGCCACATATTATACCAGGAAAATTCATACGGTGATTTGCTCAATAAATCTCTATATGTGAGATTATTTGGCAAAAGATATTTTGTATATAGTGACTCCAAAACCTTACAAGAAAGTATCGCAAACCCGTGGCAAGTCAACATTCTTTTGTCGACCAGTCCAACCTCTTTTTGAATTGAACGGATTAATTTTTCCCTTTCAAACCAGTATTTTTTATAATATTCTGGCTCTACTGCCAATTCATTATCTTCTACAAGTATTGTAAAGGGGGTATCATCATCGTACATAAAATCAGAAACACAAAAGTCTCTAATAAATAAACCATCGGAATCCATACAAAAATAATTTTTACATAATTGTTTTTCCCAAAAAGCAAGCTTAATAATCTCTTGATTAATGTATCCGGGTCGAATACCACGAATACTATTGTCATGAACTAAATTGTCTGTGATCGATTCTTCGGTGAGTATTTCAATATTATTACCTAAAAATTTTTCAAATGCTTTAATATCGGAACTTGGAGCAACAATGTACAATGGTATTTTATCACTGTTATATTTTTTGTAGCTCGGGATTAACCTCTCTACATACTCAATATCTACAATATAGGTTACCAGTAGAATCGCTATTTTATGCATTTAACAACTCCTTATCTGATTCTTTAATTTTAAATCGTTTCATATTTTTATTCACTTATAAAAATAATGGTTAATACTTCATACATTCATCTGCATCAAAATTCCCTTCAATTCTTCATAAATCTTCTTATCTAATTTCAATATCAACCCTCCATAAACCACCCCGCCAAGCATAACTGGAACCAATGTCACCCAAACATTCGACAGCGGCACAATAAAACGGTACACACCAACAACCGCCCCCATCCCAATAGACGCTTTCAAAAAATTCAGCAGACTGATACGTTCTACCCTGAAGATAATCTTCTTTGCTAGGACACGGCGCGCAAGAATAGCATTCAGGGTCATTGTCACAAGAGTTGCCACAGCCGCCCCGGAAATACCCATCATAGGAATTAAGGCTACATTCAATGCAATATTAGCCACAACTGCGATAACCGTTATCTTGAAAACCTCCTTTAACTGGTTCATAGCACTTAGATATGTGGTAAAAAAATACTGGAATACATTGACAATTTGAACAATGAACAATATAATAAGTGTCTTATAATTCATAAAATCTGCGCCATAGAAATAATATAGCAACTTATCGCCCAACAAAGCCCCACCAACAAACACTGGCAATGCCAGTATGAGTGAATAGGTTAATGCACGGGAGAGCGACTCTTCAATAAGCCTTTTTTCGCCGATCTGATTCCATCGGCTAACCCTTGGCCACAATGTTCCAAGAAGTGCACTTGTTGTAAACGCCGCAAGCGAAGTAAACTGGAATATTACCCGATATACACCCACATCAGCATTATTCATATAATAACCGATCATCACCGAATCAGAATACATAAATACAATTCCTCCGCCTGAGATCAGAAATGACCAGAACGAGAATGAAGATAGGCTTTTCAGATGTCTCCAGCCAAAATGCACAAAATGCAGATCAAAAAAATGCAGTTGAACTAGGGATCCAAAAACCATTCCCACTACAAAGCCGCCAGCCAGTCCTGCGGCACTATAACCCAGAAAAACTGCCCCGACTTGAACAATGATGCGCGAAATATTATCAATAAAATTGCCTGTTGCAGCTATTCCTATTTTACCGCATCCGCATATTCCACTTGAAACCGCCCCATAAAGTAGTCCTGCGATCAGTGCCAGTAGGAACCAGATAAATATTCCACTCTCGTTGAGATCGACAAAATAACTGCGAAATGCAATAAGTGCAACAACTATCAATATCACAAAAACAGAGCGTAGTACCACAAACGCACTGAAATACGCGTCCTGCTCCTCCCCCTCACTGATACGTTTGATCGCAGCTCCACCAAAGCCGCCGTCAGTCACCAGGCCAATGATGCTGAAATATGCAAGAAACAGGAAGTATCCACCCAGAACGCCTGCACCTACTGTGTGCGCAAAGTACATCGTACTTAAAAAACCAATGACCGTGATTCCAATCTGCCAGATCAGCGACACTATACTCTGCCTCTGGATTGCATCTATGCTCATAATGCGTGAGATGAAAATACTTAATTTGAACATAGTCTGTATAATCTTATTATGTGCTAGATGTGGAGAGAAACGCTGATCATAACTTATCCATATCCTCATTGACCATCATCTTCACCAGTTCCCGAAGTCCGACCTTAGCCTCCCACCCAAACTTCTCCTTAGCTTTCCCTGGATCCCCAATAAGGATCTCCACCTCAGTAGGCCTGTAATACCGCGGATCAACTTCGATCAAAACAACACCCGTCGAAGCATCCACACCGACCTCATCAACACTTTTTCCCTGCCATTCAATTTTAAGCCCAACCTCTCCAAACGCAAGCTCCACAAACTCACGCACTGAATGCGTTTCACCTGTTGCGATTACAAAATCATCGGGTTCATCCTGCTGGAGCATCAGCCACATGGCTTCAACATAATCCCCGGCAAAACCCCAGTCGCGCTTGGCATCAAGATTTCCAAGGTATAACTTTTTCTGCAAGCCTTTTTTGATCTTTGCCACTGCCATCGTAATCTTTCGTGTAACGAACGTCTCTCCGCGGATGGGGGATTCGTGGTTGAACAGAATGCCATTGCAGGCGTACATCCCATAGGCTTCGCGGTAGTTTACAGTGACCCAGTAGGCGTATAACTTGGCTACAGCATATGGACTTCTTGGATAGAATGGTGTTTTCTCATTCTGTGGGATCTCCTGGACCTTGCCATAGAGTTCGCTTGTTGAAGCCTGGTAGAATTTCGTTTTCTTCTCAAGTCCAAGTATTCGTATTGCTTCTAAGAGACGCAGAGTCCCGACTGCATCAGAATTTGCGGTATATTCAGGGGTATCGAAGGATATGTGCACATGACTCTGGGCTGCAAGATTGTATATTTCATCAGGTTTCGTTTCCTGAATGATCCTTATCAAATTCGTGGAATCGGTAAGGTCGCCGTAGTGCAGGAATAAATTTACATTCCTCTCATGCGTGTCCCTGTACATATGATCAATGCGCTTGGTGTTAAAAGATGAAGATCGTCTTCTCAGGCCATGTACGATATATCCTTTATTCAAGAGAAACTCAGCAAGATATGCACCGTCCTGTCCGGTGATTCCAGTGATTAGGGCTGTTCTGGTCATATTGTATCCATCATCGCCTGTAAACAACTTAAATTATTGCTCTAACGGTAAATTTTTAAGTTTAGAACCTGTTTAAGAGAACAAGATATTACTTACAATGAGGGAATTATCATGTCATTCATTCAAACACTAATGGATTCAAAAAAACACATCGATGAAGTTGACTTAAAGATCGATATCGCAAAAAACATAGCAGTCCGCCCAACTCTTGAAAAAATGCGATTCCTGGAAAGCGGGGTCGAAGCAAACCTCTATCGAATGCTCTATGCCCACGGACCCGGCAACGGTACAGCGCTTTTCATGCCCTTTGACCAGAAAAGTTCAGAACACGGTCCCGGTCACGAATTCCTCTGGGAAAATGATACGATTGCACATGAGATAAACGTTCACGGAAAAGGCAGCGCAGATATGCGCTCTATCGCAGAACTTGTTAACTGCGGCAGCTTTTCTGGTTATGTCCTTCATCCAGGTAATGTAAGGCAGTTCAAGCATCTTTTCAGGCCGGATATTCCACTGATCTACAAAATAGACGGACACATATCGCAGCCCCAGAGCGCAGGGATAATGGCAACTGTGGGCACTATTGAAGAAGCACTTAAATACGGGGCATCTGCTATCGGATTAACCATCTATCCGGGTGGTGAGCATGTAAGATCTGACTTTGAGAGGGCCGCAAAGATCATAAGAGAAGCCCATGAAGTTGGTCTTGTCGCTGTTGTATGGGCTTATACAAGAGGCCAGGGACTTGATGAAAAATCCAAATTTAAGGATAAAGAAGGAGAGTTCCAGGGAGTGACACAGTCTGACAGTCTTTACTGGACGCATTATGCAGTTTCAATTGCTTCTGGATTGCTTGGAGCAGATATTGTAAAGACAAAATACCCTTCAAAGGTCAAGCCTGATAACCGAAGAACTTATGATGCACATATCGAAAATCTTGCAAAAAAGAACTCAAGTATGATCGCCTACAAATACCTGGAACCCAGGAATGCAGAAACAACCCTCACGACCGACCAGGAAATATTCAGGGCCAGTATTGTGGTGCAGGCTGCACCTTATGCTATTGTGATCTTTTCAGGAGGTCCGAAACTGCCCGGAAACCCAACAGAAAGCCTGAAAAAACAAACTGAGATCGTAATGAAGGCAGGAGCAGAAGGGGGAATATATGGGAGGAACATATGGGGTCTTCCTGTGAAAGAAGGACTTGAGGCTTCAAATTCTCTCATTGAAGTCCTTCGAAGAAGAGAATTCCACAGGAAATTGACAGAGCCAAGGTTTGCGGGGTATTAAAAGCAAAATCTTATTAGCAATACCTTCTTATCAGGCGCCATCAGGGCTCGTGGTCTAGCCGGTTATGACACCGCTCTCACACAGCGGAGGTCCGGAGTTCGAATCTCCGCGGGCCCATTATCTTTTTCATGTCATGTTTTATATTATATGAACTCTTAAATATCATATGGTAATAATAAACCAGAGGAGACTTAGATGAGCAACAAGGAATTATTTATCACGACTTATTTGAACAAGATCGCTGAAAAATTCAATATCAATACGGATAAAGCATTTGAGATATTTTCAATGGCAGCTATTCTGGACAAGACATTTGATGAAATTTTTGCAGATGTATTAATTAAAGGCTCTGATGATGGTGGAATAGATGGAATTTCTTTCGATGAACAGGATGGATTCTATGTTATGGAAGTATTCCAGTGCAAGAATTCAAAAGGACTCAAACAAAACCAATTAGAAAAATTAAAACATGATTTTGATGAAGTTTTTTTAAAAGGAAGGAGAGACAAACCCAACACTGAAGGGTTGATACCCAAGCTAGATGAATATATTTCAATCACAAAGAAAGGATATCGTATTGAACACCACCTGAATTTTATATTTAATGGAGAAATATTAGACGTCAAAAATGCTTATAATAAAGACCTGTTCAATTCATATAATGATCCAGTAAATAGATTTTTGATTTTTGATTCAAACGAACTTGATAAACGAATTGAAAATTTAATTAAAAGTGAAAGGAAAAGAAAAGAAGTTAAATTTACCTTTAATGCTGAAAAGTCAAACATATCACCAAAAGAACCACAGGCACTCATCTCATTTTCGATATTGAATGTTAAAGCAGTCAATTTTAGAATGAAAGCAGTAGAAATATGTAATCTAGTTGATCTTGAAATCAAAACAAATGGCTCCGAAGATAAACTATTTTCAGAAAACATTAGAGGTTTTTTAGGATATAATAAGACTAATCGCAAAATCAAAGACACCCTATATAATCCAGATGAATCAATTTATTTCCCTTTTTTAAATAATGGTATAACAATCCTGTGCGATGAAATGCAAATCCCTTCAAATCCTCAGGCTGGCCAATACATCATACCAGTCTCAAACCCTGTTATTGTCAATGGTCTCCAAACTACAAAAGTAATATATGATGTTTATACAACAGAAAAAACAAAATTAGATGGAGTTGATATTACCGTCCGCCTTTATGAGGCAAAAAATCCTGAACTAATAAATAAAATCACGGAGGCGACTAATACTCAGACTTCAATAAATTTTAAGGATAAAATTAGCAATAAAGACTTCCAAAAATACGTAAAAATGCTCTTTGAAAATAAAGGTGTTGCATATATCTCGAAAAGAGGAGAAATTTTCACCAATCAATTGAGCAAAGAAATGCATGAATCAGTAACCAGTGAAAAAGTAATTAAGTTCTGGTATGCAACATATTATGAGAACCCTGAAATAGCCAAAAACTCAATATCCAGAGTACTTGAAGAAGTATTCGATGCGACAAACCAGGAAAATCCTCTGACAAGACTTTTTGACGGGGATAAAAACTCACCTGTCTATCTGCAATTATTTAACAGTTATCTGATAATGAAATTTGTTGCTGATAAGAAAATGAGTCGATTGCAAATTGATGATTTTTTGGAATACAGTGATGAGATATTAAGTTATGGAATATATAAATATATTATGGCAAATCAATTAATTTTTTCACACGACAACATAGAAAAAGGATATAATAATGCAATTTTTATAATCCGGAAAAATGTTGATGATGAAAAAAGAAAGAGAGAAGGAATGGGTGAAACATATTCGCATAGTAGTTATTTCAAGAGTTCACAATGTAGAATAGATTATAACACAGATGCAAATATATCTGAATCATATGATCTTATTGAGAAATTGCTTGTATAAGCAATTTGAAATAGCAGTTTTTCTTTATTTCAAACAACTGTATTTCATCCAACTTCCCCATACAACGTATCCCTCTGCCTCGGAACCCTGTTAATCTGACGTATCATTTTCATAAAATCATCCGGCGCCATATACTCCCCGTTCATTGCGCCTGCGCTCTTTGAGATCTTTTCCTCCATCAGCGTTCCACCAAGATCGTTCGCCCCGCACATAAGAGCCGATTGGGCAAGCTCTGCCCCCATTTTTACCCAGCTTGCCTGGATATTCTTGATATAAGGATACAGCAGTACTCTTGCAAGCGCATGGAATTTCAGATCCTCAAATCCCCGCAATATATGATCTCCTTGCCCCAGCATGTTATTAGATGGCATAAAAGGCAGCGGAACAAATTCCGTGAAGCCACCGGTCTCTCTCTGGATATCGCGGATTATGAAGAGGTGTTCGATCCGTTCCCGGAGGGTTTCGATATGTCCGTACATGATCGTTGCAGTTGTATGGATTCCCGAATTATGCGCTGTTTTGACGATCTCGATCCATTCATGAGTTGTAAGCTTATCAGGACATATCTGTTCCCTTACACGGTCAACAAGTATCTCAGCTGCTGTCCCTGGCATGGAACCAAGTCCTGATCCCTTCAGGCGCCCAAGGGTTTCTTTATAACTTAAATTGCTATTTCGCGCTGCGTGGAATACTTCCATGGGAGAGAACGCATGGATGTGAATGTGGGGGTATACTTTTTTAATAGATTCAAGTATCTCGCAATAATTAGTAACATCCCAGTCCGGGAGAAGCCCTCCCTGGATACATACCTCAGTGGCATTCACTTTCACAGCTTCCTTTGTTTTTTCAAGAATATCCCGAATGGACAGGATATACCCGTCCTCTTTTTTGAATGCGCAGAATTTACAGGTGCCAATACACCTGTTCGTAAAATTGATATTCCTGTTCACCACATAAGTAACGGTGTCCCCGACAGCTTTTTTCCTGAGCCTGTCAGCAAGGGGGAATAGAACATTGGGATCATTATGTAGTCCTAAGGCATCATCCATAGAGAATTTTCCAGCCCAGGCACGCTCGATGATATAATCGTTAGCCCTTCGCTGGACGATTTGGAATTTCGCAAGACTTTGTAATTTATTAATAATAACACCAGAATTTGCAGTGTTTATGAGATACCAGTTAATAAGTTTTCCGAAATCCTTCTGCGTCAGAAAGATCATATATAACATGCTTTAACCCGGCGCTATACCACCCTTTTTTCACATATTGCGGATATACGGGCAAACGCTCACGCAGAGGGACATCGACCATAGATCGAAGTTCCAATAAATTAGGCCACGGGGATTCAGGATTGATATAATCGATCGTCTCAGGCGAGATACCCCCTAGATCTGAAGCGCCGCACTCTATCAATTCACGGGGTGAGATCAGGTTAGGTGCTACCTGTATCGCTATATCAGAGGGAAGAAGCTTTCTTGCCAGGCAAACTGTTCTCTTCATGTCCTCAATTCCGGGACCACTGGAAGAAGCCATACCCGTTGCGGGCTTTGGGATGAAATTCTGGATTATGACTTCCTGGATATGGCCGAATTTCTCATGGATCTCTTTTATTGTCTTTAACGAGCGCACCCTGTCGTCCCAGGTTTCTCCAATTCCCACGAGGATCCCCGTAGTGAAGGGTATCTTGAGCTCTCCCGCATATTCGATCGACCTTATTCGAGATTCAGGGATCTTTCCTGCACAGCCTTCATGACCTTTGACCGACGCTGTGGTCTCAAGCATAAGACCCATGCTGGCATTATACGACTTTAATTTCTCAAATTCGGATCTTTCAAGGATACCAGGATTACTGTGAGGAAGGAGTCCAATGCTTATCGAAAGCTTGCTTAATTCCACAAGATAATCAATAATATTATCAAATCCAAGTTCTAAAAGCCATTTGTTAAATCCTGGAACTTCTTCCGGGTGTTCCCCGAATGTGAAAAGCGCTTCAGAACACCCCGCGTGAGCACCCTTCAATAGAATGTTCTTTACTTCTTCAGGTGTGAGAAGTTTTGCTTCCGGGTGTCCCAGGTCTCGCCTGAACCCACAGTATCCGCATCTGTTCCTGCATACATTCGTAAGGGGAATGAATACGTTTCGGGAATAGGTAACAAATGGTAAGGACATATCAGAAGAAAGAACTCATTTAGTCGCGTTGGACGCTATCTGATAGAAAGCGCCTCCCTGAGACTTTTACCTATACCATAATAACCGAAGCCATCAGGTGCGAATATAATGGGTTTTATTTTTTCAATGTCAGTGAGCTGATCTCCCGTCAGGACGGATTCATCTGCTTTGACATCCATAATCTCTCCGATAAACTGTGTGTGCAGCCCTATTTCAATTGTTTGTATCAGTTTGCACTCCAAAACAAGAGGAAATTCCTTTATATACGGGGCATCCACAAGATCACTCTTAACGCTGGTAAGTCCGGACTCGCCGAATTTATCCACATCTCTACCCGACACCGTACCGAAATAATGTGCTTCTTTCACATACTTTTCAGAAGGAACATTTACAGTAAAAGCTTTTTTTTCCACAATGTTCCCATATGAATATGTCGCTTTGCGAAGAGAGATGGCAACACATGGCGGTTGGGAACAACATATACCACCCCACGCGATGGTGGCTACGTTTGGTTTTGCTTCTTTGTTGTACGTTCCTATGACCCATACAGGGGCAGGATAAACGAGAGTTTTGGCACCTAATGATTTTTTCATGATCCATCTTTAGGGTGTTCCAGTCTATATTCTTTTTTGCCATACCTACTTTTTTATATCCCTTGAAACATTAGAGGCATAAATCCAGAAGATATTTAACGTCACTCCCTGTGCGGGGGTAACCAAGCGGCCAAAGGTGCAGGACTTAAGATTGTGTTAAAAACACAACACAAGATTTAAGCCAATGCATCATGAAAAAAGGCAATAAATACTTGGTAAATATCAGATATAAACCTTGTGTAATATAAGGTACAACATTTGCGAGGGTATCCAAGCGGCCAAAGGAGCTGGACTTAAGATCCAGTCGCGCAGGCGTTCATGGGTTCGATTCCCATCCCTCGCATAATTTTCTTATTTTAGTTTGGCATCAAAAGAGGATATGCATCTATTTAAATCATTTAACCAGGAGGCAGAGGATGCATCCTTGTTATAACTGAAGCAATAAAAAAGTTACTAAGTCACTCCATGTGCCTACCATTGGCGAACTTCTTGCAGAACTCCTTAAAATCCTTAAGCATCGTTAATTCATGTTTGAACTCGCGAATCTCCTCCTTTATAGAAGCCATCTCCGTTCTCGATAATTTCAAATCATCATCTATCGCTGTTATGCTCGCCGACTTATATTTCTGGACATCCTCTGTAAGCTTCTGCTTAAACCATGCGAACTCTTCCCCAACTTCTCGCAATTTCTCCAAGTAGAAGTAATGATCGATCATCTGTTGTTCATAGCTCTTTAGCATCTTTTTTATAATCTTTACTTCTGACTCATCGAGTGTATCGAATTCCTTATACGGCAGTATTAGCACCAGCGGAAACATACTGCGTAAGGCTTCAATTTTCTCCGCTTTATTATCTCCACATTCTACAGCAATTCTAAAATTCTTCGAGCCAAAGCCTACTACTGGAGATCCTATAAGATCCACCCTATACCGTTTACCATCGTGTTCTATGGTTTCCTCCTCAGTTATCCTGCATTGAGGTATCCCCATATAAAACAAAATTTTCCTTCCCAATAACTTCATTCTATCATGTTTATTCAATTCGGGACGGATTGTCTTGTTCGTCCTTGGGTTTAGATAGTTGCCAAAATCAACAGGTTTATTGTCAAGTTCCATATTAACAACTGTATCACTATTGTAATACATATAAATCTATTCGAGTGCAAAAATACCCAATAATACCTTCGGGACTTTGGATATGCTATGACAGGTTGGTTCTGCCTAGCAGAGCCCTACTATCATCACGTATCAATGATCAATACGTTACCAATGACCCAACAAATGCTACACTCTTACCGCAGATCGCTTCTGGTTTCCAGAAATGCAGATCCTGCGGGGACGGGACTTTTATTGTGCCATCGATTATTGCAGGTAAACCATAACCCGA
>JAPMTR010000080.1 GCA_026552975.1 Candidatus Methanoperedens sp. | reverse complement strand
CACAAGGTTTGATGGATTAAATGCAGATTGTTCAACTTCTGCAAAGTAATTTTCAGGATTACGGTTCAAAACCAGCTTTCCAATCTCAATCGGTGGAAAGTCAGAATGCGGCCAGACTTTGGTGACATCAAATATATCAAAACGGTAATCTTCTGCCTGCTGCGGTGTCATTATCTGCATCTGGACAGTCCATGACGGGAAATCCTGACGTTCAATTGCCTGATAGAGATCCCTTGTAGCATGGTCAGGATCCTTTGCGCGCATGATCTCTGCTTCCGGGCTGGTGAAATTTTTTATTCCCTGGTCTGTCTTGAAATGATATTTCACCCAGAAATATTCATTCTTCTCATTATACCATTTGAAAGTGTGACTGCTATACCCATTCATATTTCGATATGTTGCTGGAGTGCCTCGATCGGAAAAGAGGATAGTTACCTGATGAATTGATTCAGGTGTCAGGGAAAGGAAATCCCAGAACATATTCGGATCTTTACAGTTGGTGGCAGGGTTACGCTTTTGTGTATGAATGAAGTCAGGAAATTTTAGCGGATCGCGTATGAAAAAAACCGGGGTATTATTCCCTACGAGGTCATAGTTCCCTTCTTCGGTATACAACTTCACTGCAAATCCACGTGGATCACGTTCGGCATCTGCTGAGCCTTTTTCTCCACCTACGGTTGAAAAACGGACAAATACCTCTGTTCGCTTGCCAATTTTTGAAAGGAATTTTGCCTTTGTATATCTGGTAACATCCGCAGTTACTTCAAAATAACCACCAGCTCCTGCCCCCTTTGCATGTACTACACGTTCAGGGATACGTTCGCGGTCAAAGTGACCTAACTTCTCCAGAAGATGAACATCCTGCATCAGGATAGGACCACGTTCTCCCGCAGTAAGGCTGTTCTGATCATCAGCTACCGGTATTCCAAAGGCGGTACTTAATTTATGTTTCTGATCTTTGTTACTCATGACAACTCCCGATTATTTGCTTTCAATTCAAAAATTTCGTGTTAAAATATGATATGATAAGCTTTATATTTAATACTTAGCCTCTAATATCTATTATTACTTTCTCAATAATGAATGATCTTTGTTTCAAAAACCCATCTCTTTCCAGATCCCATCAACCCGCTTCTTCACCCCGGCATCCATCTTCAGCGCTTCAGGCCAGTCTCTGTTAAATCCTTCATCTTTCCCTTTTCGCGTGGCATCTATTCCCATCTTGGAACCAAGATTGGGAAGTGGTGAAGCATGGTCAAGCGTGTCTGTAGGCGCCCTGTCTATTATCGTGACATCTGTGGCAGGATCATATCGTGTTGTTGTTGCCCAGAGTACTTCTTTTAGATCCTGCACATTGACATCATCATCAAGCACTATGATGGTCTTTGCGAACATCATCTGACCCATTCCCCAAAGAGCGAACATGACCTTCTTCGCGTGTCCTGGATAGCGTTTTTTGATGGATACGACGCAAAGGTTATGAAAAACAGCCTCAACAGGAAGGTTCACATCAACTATTTCAGGGAGCTGCGTTTTCATAAGGGGCAGGAATATCCTTTCAGTAGCCTTTCCAAGATATGCGTCTTCCATTGGGGGTATTCCTACGATAGTTGCATGATATATCGGATTTTTACGGTGGGTAATGCATGTTATATGGAATACGGGGAATTCATCGGCAAGTGAATAATATCCTGTGTGGTCTCCAAATGGCCCTTCAGTGCGCCGTTCTTTTTCATCCACATAACCTTCCAGTACTATTTCAGCATGAGAGGGAACATACAGGTCAACAGTTTCGCATTTTACAAGCTCAACATTCTTTTTGCGAAGGAATCCGGCAAACATCATCTCATCGATATTATCAGGAAGCGGCGCTGTCGCAGAATAAACGACCGCGGGGTCTGCGCCGATAGCGACTGCAACGTCTATTTTTCCCGATGAGTCTGCAAAATCCCTGGCACCATGTTTGTGGATATGCCAGTGCATGCCTGTAGTTTTCCCGTCATAGACCTGCATCCTGTACATACCAACATTTTGCTTTCCTGTTCCGGGATTTTTTGTAAATACAAGCGGAAGCGTTATGAAGCGTCCACCGTCGCCCTGCCAGCATTTTAATACCGGGAAATCGTCCAGGGAAAAGTTGTCTTTTAGGATAATTTCTTTGCAGGGACCCGACTTAACATATTTCGGGGCAAAGGATGTGAGTTCAACGACCTGCGGTATCTTTTTGATCCCCTCCCATAATCCTGCGGGCGCTTCGAATTTCAGGAGTTTTTGTATTCTTTCCCCTATGGTATCAAGATCATCAACTTCAAGAGCAAGGCACATGCGTTCCATTGTCCCGAAAGCATTGGCAAATACAGGCAGCTTTGACCCGGTAACATTTTCAAACAAAAGAGCAGGGCCTCCCTTTTTCACGACCCTGTCAAGGATCTCACTTATCTCAAGCTCAGCGCTTACCTGTGTTTTTATCCGCTTGAGCTGCCCTTTTTTTTCCAGAAGTTCAATAAATTCTCGTAAATCTTTATAAGCCAATCTTACGACCTCTGCTGCTTAACTGTCGGTGTCCCCATTATATTTTGTTATCCTGTCTTAGATTTCTCTTTTTTTCAGGCAAGATCTGTGTATATACCCAAGCTGCTTTTTCTTCCAGTTCTTGGAATCATTGCTCATTCCTTCAACAGGTTCGTATATTAGGAGCATTTCCTTTGAATCCTCAGGGAACATCAATTTTACAAAATCATCACATATCAGACATTTTTTCCAGCGAGTGTATTTTCTTTCGTTCATATTGGTTTATTGGGTTAGGGGGGTATATAAATATTCCGTTACGGAAATTGGTGGTTAATTATTTACCATAGCATCGAGTGTAGTCCAGAATGAAGCCAAAGAATTTAATACCTTTAAAGTGATTTTCCTTTCTAATTTGACATTCATTATGAATATATAAGGGTGAATACAATGACCGATCTACGCACAAAAGTGGAAGAAGACAGGGGATTGCTAAAGAAGATAGAGTTATTCCTACCAGGCTTCAAAGGATATCGCAAAAAAGAGGACTTAAGGGCAGCTGACAGCCTCCTGAGGCAGCAGCTTGCCATGCGGATGGGAGAAATAAACCGAAAGGTCGATATTTGCAGGGATGAACTCACAAAGGCTATGGAGATCAGTCTTATGACAGATATCGGCGATATATCGAAATTATCAAGACAGGTCGAAAATAAGATACGTCATGCAGAGCAGGGTTATTCAAACATCTCAGCAGATATCAGATTTGAAGAGGAAGAATTGAACCGGATGTATGAATGGGATCTCTCGCTTCTTCAAATAATTGATTTTGTTGGAAAATTGGCAGATGAACTTATTATTTCCATAATCGGTTCTGAAGGTACGACAGGCCAGAAAATGAAAGAAATGAGAAAAGCATTGAATGATCTTAACACATTATTCGAAAAGAGGATGTTAAAAATTACAGGACTGGAGGTAAGCTAGATGTTATTTTTATTTGACAAAAAAACCCCGACCACAGCAGGTTCAGGGGGCAGTGTTCTTGGATCCACCACATTCATGTGGGATGATGCTGCAAAAGGTGAGAATGTCGTGTTCAGGATCCCCAGGAACCTGATCTGGAACGACAATGTTGTGGTCAGGGAAGATGAATACGCGGTGTTCTTCAGGGATGGCAAAGTTCTCACAGTTCTTGACAAACCAGGAAGGTTCGGGCTCTCAACATTGAACATTCCGGTACTCACAGAACTCCAGAGGATCGTTACCGGCATCCAGCCTGTTGCAGAGGTATATTATGTCCAGCGCCGGGAATTGCGAGGCAAATTCGGAAGTTCTGAACCAATGGCATTCAGGGATCAGGATTTTGGATTGGTGAGGCTTCGGATATTTGGCCAGTTCGCCTATAAAGTCATCAATCCCATACAATTCATAACCCAGATGATCGGGACAAAAGGGTATTCGAATAGCGATGAGATCGTATCCTGGCTAAAATCCGTTATCGTAACCCAGTTGAACGATACGCTGGGTGAACTCAAATCAAAAAAACAAATGTCTGTTGTTGATATGCCTGCTTATCTTGATGAAATAAGCCAGATGCTTCTTTCAAAGGTAGAAACAAATGTTACTGAATACGGCATCAAGATAATGCGTATAGGTGAACTCAACATCAACCTCCCGGAAGAAGTACAAAAAGCAGTAGATACCCGCTCAGGCATAGGAGCGCTTGGCCTGACAGACCAGAAACAAAAAGAAGCCTATCTTGCTTTCCAGGCAGGAGGAGCCATGAGGGATGCTGCTAAACAGGAAGGAGGAGCAGCAGGTGCAGGAGCTGGCGCTGGTGTGGGATTGGGAGCGGGCATGGGGATTGGAATGATGATGGCTTCCCAGATGGGACAGGCCATGCAGCCGCAGCAGCAATCCCAATCACAACAGCCGCAACAAACTCAACCACAACAGGCACGCTCCTCCGGTATAAAATGCCCATCATGCGGTGCTGACCTGCCTGCCGGTTCAAAATTCTGCACGAATTGCGGCGGCAAGATCGCAGGAGGAATGACCTGCCCGAAATGCAAAGCAGATATACCTGCGGGTTCAAAATTCTGCCCTGGATGCGGAAGTAAGATACTTTCAAACTGCCCGAAATGTAGTGCTGAACTTACACCAGGCGTTAAATTCTGTCCTGGCTGTGGCGCAAAGATAGAATAGGTGTGGCATGGATATAAAGTGCCCCCAGTGCGGAGGCGATGTCAAAGTCATAGAAGGGGAGACCTTCCTGACTTGTGGATATTGTTCATCAGCTATCTACATCGATAAAAGCAAAGTTGTTTTCCATTATATGCTAAAAGCCACCATCGATGAAGCAGGTGCTGGAGCATCCCTTCGGCGCTGGATGGCTGGAAGTTCCACAGTCAAAGGGCTTGAAAATGAAGCTAAGACGACAAAAACGGAATTCATTTATTTTCCCATATGGTATTTCAAGATCAAACAGGCTGACAAAGAGCTTATCAAGATCCAGCCAGCATCCCCGTCACCAATACCAGGGATAAAATCCCTTGACATTCCCGCAGGAGACTTCAGGTTCTATGGTCCCGCAGATGTGGGAAATCCTTCGATAAAAGAGCCATCAGTTCTTTATAATTCAGCTCTGGAATGGCTGAAGAATGAAGGGGTGGATGCAACAGATGTCATCCAGAGTTCACTTGTGCACGTACCGCTGTATGTTTTCCATTATAATTATGGCGATAGCCCCTACACTGCCATTATAGATGGCTCATCAGGAAAGATCATGGCAGCTGAGTTCCCATCCAAGCAGGAATTACCATATCTCTTTGTGGGCATCGGGGCAGCGATCATTTTTTTCCTGGAAGGGATGTTGATGGAATTTCCGCAGGTGCTTGTGGCTTACCTGATAACAGCATTTTTTGTGGTAATAGCAGCCGTTTATGTTGCTGAAAAGGTGTGATCATGGAAGAGGAAAAAGTGGAAGTCATAAAAGGTCTCATGTGTCCAGGTTGCGGCGGAGCAGTTGATCTGCAGGAAGGAAATAATGTCCTGAAATGCGTTTATTGCGATACTTCGCTGCTTGTCATGGGAGATGAAGGGGTTATCCAGTACCATGTGAAAAGTAAGGTGCCCCAGGATGACGCAAAAGCATCCGTGAAAAACTGGTTTGGCAAATTCGATAAGGACAGGAAATTAAAAGCTGAGGCGCAGTTCACCGAGATGTTCCTTGTCCATATACCTTTCTGGCGTTCACTCGGAAAGGTTTGCGGATGGATATTCGGGAATAAGATCCATCATGAAACCCATCGTGATAGCAAAGGCAATACGCGAACTACAACACGCAAAGAACCCGTGGAGCGCATGGTATTGAGAGATTATGTGTGGAATAAGGCGGCATGTGATGTTTCTGAATTCGGGGTCGATGAGGTGGATAATTCCGGGATTTCAGGTAATCTTTCGCCATTTGACCTTTCTGCTGTTGAGAAGCAGGGAATGGTATTTGAACCCACATTTTCGCGAACAGATGCAAATCTTGAATCTGAGAAATGGATGCTTGACCAGGCAAAAAGAAGCGCAGGTGTCGATGAAGTCCTTTTCCAGAAACTTCATTCCATTGGCAAGAAATTGTCCGTTGTTTATTATCCTCTCTGGATCATCAGGTACAAATTCAAGGATCGTAATTATCAGGTCGTAGTTGATGGGCTTTCGAATAAACTACTCTATGGGCGCGCTCCCGGAAGCACACTTTTCAGGGTTAGCATGTTCATTGGAAGTCTGATGTTAGGGAATCTTATCCTTACTATGTCTCTTAAAAATTATTCGGGTGACTCTGGAGACACGATCCTTATTCTGGCTCTGGCCGGTGTTGCATTGATCATATTCGGCTTTATGAAATTCAGGTATGGCGGCGAGGTCATCGAAGGAAGGAAAGCCGGAATCAGGGGCATGAACCTTAATGATACTTTTAATTCATTAAAAGACAACGGCCTTCTTAATATCCCGGGGATGAGATAATGACAGACCATTCCGGATTAAGGCTTGTGGCATTAAAGTGCCAGAAATGCGGCTCGCTTTTGAATGCAGATACGAAAGATATAGTATTCTATTGCGGGAATTGTGATTCTGGATTTGAACTTATAAATGAAAAGGATGAACTCGTACCTGTTAACATCGATTTTGCCATTCCAGTTAAGAAGATGAATGCAGAGGTTGTTTATTATCCGTTCTGGGTATTTGATGCTAATATTAAGATAATTTCAAGGGATGCAGCCGGAAGTATCACAGGATTTATCATGAATATTTTCGGTAAAGAAGATAAAAATGTCGGGAAATTCTATATACCTGCTTTTGAGACACCGCTTGAGAATCTCAGGAAGCTAGGGCTTGAATTTTCAAAAGCACAGCCAGAATTTGAGGTAATAAAAAAGGGTAAGCTCAAAGGATGTACTTATTCGAGTAAGGATGCCATGAAATTCGCAGATTTTATTTTCTTAAGTATCGAAGCAGCAAAATCAGATACCTTAAGAAGCATTTCCTATGATCTTGGACTTTCATCTCCTAAAGTGATAGCTATTCCTTTTTACAAAGTGAGCGGTTCAGGTCTGGTAGATGGGATAATGGGGAATCAATATTGATGAGCAGTAAAAATGTGCCGGATGCCTGAAAGGTCACCCTGCACTGAAATACTACACGATGTGAATACTTTCGCTGCGCCCTTCATGAGATTTTATCTACAATATCGCTGAAAACAAAAAAAAGTCAAAATATATCGCTGATGGACAATCTTGAAAATTTATTCCGATGAATTTATTTTATAATAGCGTTATGTTCAAATGAATATAAGGCGATAGTCTATGAAAAGTCAATTTGTAAAGATATTATTGATTTCAGTTTTGATCTCACTGTTTGCCGGGTGCCTCAAGCAAGAACCCACAGGGGATATAACAACTGCGACCATTGCGCCAAAAACTCAGGCAACAAATCCAACAACGAATGCTTCCTCCCCTGTGGAAATGCGTTTAGCTACAACAACTTCTACATGCGATACAGGGCTGCTGGATGTCTTTAACAAAAAATTCGAACAAGAGAATAATGTAAAAATATTAACGATATGTGAGGGAACAGGCAAAGCAATAGCCACAGGTGAGCTTGGTGCGGCTGATGTATTAATGGTACATGCTGTCCAGGCTGAATTAAAAGCCGTAGCTAACGGCAGTTTCATTAATCGCACTTATATGATGTATAATTATTTTGTGATCATCGGACCGCAAAACGATCCTGCAGGTATCAGGAATGCAGGTAATGCTACCAATGCTTTCACAAGGATCTTTTCAAAGAAGTCACCTTTCATTTCCAGAGGGGACAATTCGGGCACGCACATGATGGAATTATCTATATGGAAAGCCGCAAACATCATCCCGGCAGGAACATGGTATCAATCAGTAGGAAAAGGCATGGGGGACACCATCACAACTACCGACATCAAGAATGGTTATACACTCTCAGACAGGGGAACATATCTTTCAATGAAAGATAAAATAAAACTGAATATACTTTTTGAGTCTGACCAGAAATATCTCTTCAATCCTTATCATGTCATGGCTGCAAATCCTGCTAAATATCCGAATGTGAAATACGACCTTGCAATGAAATATATTAACTATGCGATATCTGCGAATGGACAGGACATTATACGCAATTATGGAAAAGATAAATATGGGGAGGCGCTTTTCATTCCTGAGGAAGATGCGGGGAATATAAAAAATCCAGAAAATGTTTCCATTATATGAAAAATAAGGAGATATATGGATAGTACTGGCTTTCTTCTTCAGGGTATCATCAAGGCGTTTGAATTGATATTCAGTTTAAATCCCTATATCATGAGCATAACCGCAGTTTCCATATGGGTTTCAGGGACTGCAACCCTCCTTGCTACCCTTACAGCAATTCCCCTGGCACTAATAATATCCTTCGTGAATTTTCGGGGAAAACAGGCGTTCATCACATTTGTCAATACCGGGATGGGGCTTCCGCCTGTTTTCGTTGGTCTTTTTGTTTTTCTAATGATCGTGCCTGTAGGTCCGTTCGGATTCCTGAATATCGTATATACAAAAGAAGCAA
The DNA here is from genome assembly GCA_026552975.1 of Candidatus Methanoperedens sp. GTDB lineage: Archaea > Halobacteriota > Methanosarcinia > Methanosarcinales > Methanoperedenaceae > Methanoperedens. The sequence goes on along the minus strand of JAPMTR010000080.1, from coordinate 42,829 downwards.
TGATACTTGCCCAGTATATTCTAATTACACCAATAATTACTGGCATTTCTCTTGCAGCAATAAAGGCGGTCCCTCAATTAATAATAGAGACTGTATATACTCTGGGAGGCACTGGAAAAGATGCAGCTATTGCCACTTTAAAAGAAGCCAGATTTGGCATCATCACGGCAGTACTTGCAGGACTGGGAAGGGCGCTGGCAGAAGTTGGAGCCATTCTCATTGTAGGCGGCAATATTGCCCGTACAGGAAGCGTAGGTGGAATAGGAGAAGGGCTATCTGAAACCCGCACACTTACGACTGCGATCACATCGGAAACGAGTAAAGGTGATATCTCAACATCCATCGCTCTTGGGATCATTCTGATCTGCCTTGTACTCTGTGTAAATATCCTGGCCAACTATTTCCAGAGGAGGGATTGAATTGGAGGAATTATTTATAATAGAAAACCTGAGTAAATCCTTTGGAAATAAAAAAGTATTACATAATATCAGCCTTAGGATTTTCAAAGGGGAAATATTTACGATCCTGGGACCCAGCGGAGTTGGGAAAACCACACTGCTGCGAATACTGAACCTGTTGGAGATGCCAACAACCGGAAAACTTATTTTTAACGGGAAGGATACCGCTATCCTGCAAAAAAACAATGTAATGGGCAGGATGTCAATGCTTTTTCAAATACCTGCGGTATTTAACACATCTGTTTTTAAAAATGTAGCTTATGGACTCCAGATCCGCAAGATGGATAAAAAAACAATTAACATAAAGGTGATCGATGCACTGGCTCTTGTGGGACTTGCAGGTTTTGAAAATCAAAAAGCTCTTACCCTTTCAGGGGGTGAGGCCCAGCGTATGGCTTTTGCAAGAGCGATCGTTTTTAAACCGGATGTTATTCTTCTTGATGAGCCAACGGCCAATCTTGATCCAGCCAATGTCGCAAAGATAGAAGAGATCATACAAAAGATCAGAAGTGAGCTTGGCACTACGATAATCATGGCGTCCCATAATATCCACCAGGTTCGAAGACTTGCCGACAGGGTAGGAATTTTACTGAATGGAGAATTGATCGAAGTTAATACAAAAGATCAGATATTCACCCATCCAAATGATCCAAGGTCGATTGCATTTATAAAAGGTGATATTATATATTAATATAATTTTTAACAAGATGAAGGTCATGATAGGAAAGGAGTAGATCAGATCATGGATTCCGGATAAACAGTTGATCAAATTTATAGACTGAAAAAAGTTATCATTTCTTATGATATTCACCTAAAGACTTGATAGTGATCTCACCTTTGTTCATCGCTTCAATGGCATCAGCTGCAGCAAGTGCAGCCTGGATGGTTGTGATGTAAGGAACACTAAAATCAACAGCCGCCCTTCTGATCTGGAATCCGTCCTTGACAGCCTGCTTGCTTGTGGGAGTATTTATTATCAGGTCAACTTTCTTACTATGGATAAGGTCAACCACGTTGGGTGAGCCTTCACTGACCTTTTTTATTACTTCGATCTTTATTCCATTCTCTTCCAGGTAATCCACTGTACCCTGGGTTCCCAGTATATGAAGCCCTGCGGCCTGCATTTTCTTTGCTATTTTGACAATATGCTCTTTATCAGTATCTCGAATGGAAATGAAAACAGTACCTGTCATAGGGAGTTTATTATCAGCAGCCCACTCGGCTTTATAGAACGCTTTTCCGAAATCATAATCTATTCCCATTACTTCTCCTGTACTTTTCATCTCAGGACCAAGCAGCGGATCAGCTCCGGGGAGTTTATCGAATGGAAGTAGAACCTCTTTTACTGATACATGTTTCAGGGTTACATCACCTGTTATCCCCAGTTCTTTTAATGTGTGTCCTACCATCACCCTTGCAGCGATCTTGGCAAGCGGGATCCCGGTGGCTTTGCTCACAAAAGGAATGGTGCGGCTTGACCTGGGATTTGCTTCAAGGACAAAGACTAAGCCATTCTTTGTTGCCATCTGTATGTTAATAATACCAACCACATTGAGGGCTATGGCAATCTTTTTCACATAATCGCGAACGATAGCGATTATTTCAGGTTTCAGGGACTGAGGGGGTATAACACAGGCCGAATCCCCGGAATGGATACCTGCTTCTTCTATGTGCTCCATGATCGCACCTATCAGGACGTCTTTACCATCGCAGATAGCATCCACGTCGATCTCAATAGCGTTATCAAGAAAATCATCGATCAGTACTGGATGCTCGTTTGAAACTTTTACTGCTTCTTTCAGGTAGCGATCAAGGTCTTTTTCATCATAAACGATCTCCATAGCACGGCCTCCAATGACGTATGATGGACGAACAAGCACAGGATAGCCTATCCTTTTTGCTTCATTGAATGCCTGGAGATAATTCATCGCGCATCCTGCCTCTGGCTGGTGAATACCCAGTGTTTTCATCATGGAGTTAAAGCGTTCCCTGTCCTCAGCAATGTCCATGTCATCAGGGGTGGTTCCAAGGATGATGGTATTAAGATCTTTTCTTCTCTTGAGTTCTTTCTTAAGGGGGAGAGCAAGATTGACCGATGTCTGTCCACCGAACTGCACCATTACTCCATAGGGATGTTCACTATCTATCACGTTCATGACATCTTCTAACGTCAGCGGTTCAAAAAACAATTTGTCTGAAGTATCGTAGTCAGTTGACACTGTTTCAGGATTGTTATTCATTATATGGGTCTCGATCCCTTCTTCTCGAAGTGCTGTTACTGCATGGACTGTGCTGTAGTCAAATTCAATACCCTGGCCGATTCGGATCGGGCCTGAGCCAATTATCAGTACTTTCTTCCTGTTCGATGGGACTGATTCTGACTGTTCTTCATAAGTAGAGTAATAATAAGGAGTTGCAGCAGCAAATTCAGCTGCGCATGTGTCCACCATCTTGTATGTGGGAATGATCCCATGTGACCTTCGAAGATCATTTATTTCTTCGCGTGTCTTTCCTGAGAGGAATGCTATTCTCTCATCGCTAAATCCCATGCGTTTTGCTTTTTTCAGATTCACAGGGGATATGTCGGTCTTGAGCGTGCTTTCAGCATCAATAATATTCTGGATCTTTCGTATGAAGAAGGGATCAATATTGGTAATTCTTGAAATTTCATCCGCAGGCATACCATTTTGCAATGCATAGTATATGACGAACATTCTTTCATGGGTTGGACGTCTCAGGATATCCTGGATCTCGTCTTTGCTCCACTCTTTGAACCCGAAGTACATATCCACTTCAAGTGAGCGCACAGCTTTCTGGAGGGCCTCCTCGATGGTGCGGCCAAAAGCCATTACTTCACCTGTGCTTTTCATGGCGGTCGTAAGGTGCTTATCAGCAGTTACGAATTTGTCAAAAGGCCAGCGCGGGATCTTTACGACTGTATAATCGATCGTGGGTTCAAATGATGCTGGCGTCTTTTTTGTAATATCATTGGTTATTTCATCAAGCGTCATGCCAATTGCGATCTTTGCAGTGACACGGGCTATTGGATATCCGGTCGCTTTTGATGCAAGTGCAGATGAGCGGGAAACCCTTGGATTGACTTCAACGATCCTGACCTCATCATCCCTGACCGCAAACTGTATGTTGCATCCTCCTTCGATTCCAAGCGCCCTGATGATCTTAATTGAAGTGCTCCGCAGTTTCTGGTGGTCTGCATCAGATAGTGTCTGGGATGGGGTTACGACGATCGATTCCCCGGTGTGTATGCCCATGGGGTCGATGTTTTCCATATTGCATATTACGATGCAGGTATCGTTTCGGTCTCGCATGACCTCATATTCGAATTCCTTCCAGCCGATTATGCTTTCTTCAATCAGGACCTGGTGGATACGTGAGCGTTTAAGTCCGCGTTCTGTTATTTCGAGTAGTTCTTCCTTTGTGTAGGCAATGCCACCCCCCGCGCCGCCTAATGTATATGCGGGACGTATTATGAGAGGAAGTCCGAGTTCATCGATCAATGAAAGAGCTTCCTCGATCGTGTTTACGGCTTTTGACCGCGGGACTTTTTCCCCGATGCTTATCATTTTTCGCTTAAACAGGTCACGGTCTTCCGAATCTTTGATGGCCTGGAGGGATGTTCCCAGAAGTTCGACATTGAATTTTTCAAGGACCCCCATTTCCGCGATCTCAGATGTAATGTTGAGGCCTGTCTGTCCGCCCAGACCTGCAATAATGCCGTCAGGTCGTTCTTTTTCGATGATCTTTGCCACGACCTGGGGTTCCAGGGGTTCGATATAGATAGCGTCCGCCATGTCAGAATCTGTCATAATGGTGGCAGGATTGCTGTTCACAAGAACGACTTTAATTCCCTCTTCCCGCAGGGAACGACACGCCTGGCTTCCTGAAAAGTCAAACTCTGCTCCCTGCCCGATCATTATTGGGCCTGAGCCTATGAGCAGTACCTTTTTGATGTCTCGTCTTTTTGGCATTCTACCTCGAATTTTTACCTTAAATGTCTGACGTATTATTAATTATATCTATTAGTAATAGGAAGTATCCTACCGCCCTGCACATGTTGAATGTCAGAAAGAGTGTATTGTTTAAAATTAAACGAACAATTAGCAAGAAATAAATACTAATAAAGAACATATACAATACGGGTAGTGTTTATGACAAATATTATACAGAATTCAAATAAATATGGTAGTGGAATTATCTTATTTGAAGACGGGAGCAAGATATGTTAGAAACATCTCTAGAAAGGGTCAAATTACTGAAAGATGGTATAAGTGAGAAAAAGATCGAGGATCTATATATTTATTATAATAATATTAAGATATTAAGAAGACCCGTATTTAGTAAGAATATAGAAATCTGTGAATGTGAATAAGTCATGGGAAGGATTCATATGGAATTGACTGAAGTAAAATGTAATAATTGTGGAAAGGATATCTTTGTTCAGGAAGATCATAAAAAAGAAAAAATGTTCTGCACAATTGGATGTATGGATTCATATTTTGGGAACTTTCGCTTCAAGAGGCAAATATAACATAAATTTACTCCCTTTACCATATTTGCTTTCAACCCAGATTTTACCTCCATGCAATTCAATAAGTTGTTTTGTGATCGCAAGTCCAAGCCCGGTTCCTTCATATTTTCTGGATATCCCCGAATCTAGCTGCTCGAACATATGAAAAAGTTTTGGTAAATCATTTTTCTTTATCCCGATACCATTATCCTCGACTGATATTTTGATCATGTCATTTTCTTTTTTTGTCGATATAGTAACGATTCCCCCACTTCTCTTACTGAATTTAATCGCATTGCTAAGAAGATTAAATATGATTTGCTTAAATGCCCTTCCATCAACCTTTATAGAATATATTTCAGGATCAAATTCTTTGGTCAGGTTTATATTTTTTGCTTTTGCATTCTCATTGATCATCTCGAGGATCTCATTTAATGCAGCTGAAACGGAAATTTCTTCAAAGACCATTTTTTGCTTTCCTGTTTCCGTTCTTGCAAGTTCGAGAAAATTGTTAATAAGATCAAGCAAGTGTTTGCTGCTTCTGAGTACATTATCAACAAATAACCTCTGCTCTTCGTTCAATTCACCTGCTGACTTTTCCTGTAAAAGGATTGAATATCCGATGACAGATGTAAGAGGTGTCCTCAACTCATGGCTCATGATAGTCAAAAACTCTGATCTTGCTTTTCTTGCGCTGATGAGGCGTTCATTTTCAAGTCTTAATCCTTCCATCTTTTTCAGTTCTGTAATATCTTTAATTGTAAGAAGTATCATTTTGGTATCTGACAGTTTATGTTCTGAAGCATTGATCAAAATCGATTTTTGTCCAATATTTAAGAACTCTTTTTCGATTTCAAAATCCCTGGACTTGATATTCATGGGAATTATCGTCTCAAGTAATTCTCTCAGGTCTGGAATATTCCATTCCCCATTTCCAAGTTCATAAAATAATTTATCCTTATTTTCGTTAATATTGATCTTAAAAGTATTATAAAATGCAAGATTAGCCTTCTTCAATCTCATATTTTCATCAAGAATAACAAGTGGTTCTCGTATCGAATCTATTAAACTCGTGGTATATATGAGAGTATTTCGAATTGCTTCTTCAGCCATTTTGCGATCCGTAATGTCGCGACTTACCGTCCTGCAAAAAATATCATTCCCGCCACCTGACGATATACTTTCCAATTGTATATAGAACTTGACTCCTTTATTATTAATAAGTTTGAGTTCGCATGTTTCAAGAACACCTGATTTGAAAACTCGGTTAAGATGTAAATAAAAAATTTTCTTGCTGTCCGGGCAAATAAATAGCGAAAATGGTTTCATGATCAAATAATTTCTCTCACGGCCCAATTTCTCTTCTCCCGATCGATTAACATCTATGATGATCCCATTTTTATTAAAAGAAAAATAATTTACTGGAGCTAGATCATACATGTCCCGATACTTGTCATGTGACTCTTTGAGCTCTTTTTGAGACCTCTGAAGTTCCTCAATACGTCGTTCCAGTTCTTTCTGACGCACCTGATAATCCAGGATTGAGATATCTTTTTTAGTCATGCTGGTGTTTAAATTTAAATAAACGATTAGAAAATATTATATAGTATGAGGTTGTCTTTAATTTGCAGGTTGGCTGTGGGATTTTACCGTGCCGGCTTCTCTTATCAAGGATCATATCCACTAAAGAATCCGGCACAATACAAAGATGATTATTACTTACGCGGTCAGTTTCAATCTCATTTTTATTCTTGCCTCCAATTCCCTTGGGTCAAAAGGTTTTACCATATAATCGTCTATGCCAAAGTCCATTGCTTTTAGCTTATCATCTATATTTGTTTTGGCAGATAATATTATTATTGGTAAATTCTTTGTGGAATCATGTTCCTTCAATTCTTTGCATACGGTGTAACCGTCGATCTCTGGCATCATAATGTCTAGTATCAGGATATCAGGTGACCTGCTAAAAACCATACCCAGAGCTTCTTTTCCATTTGCAGCGTCTAAGACCTCGAATTGATCTTTGTTTATGGAACGTCTGATGATCTCAATGACATTCTTATCATCATCTGCTACCAGTACTTTTATTTTATCTTGCACTTTTTCCGTATCATATTTTAAAAACCAGATCTTTGCAGTACCTATCTCTTCACAATCCACCTGATCTTCCTCTTTCATATGATCAAGGTACTTCAAGGCTGTTGCCTTGCTCATATTTACCCTGCCAACGATCTCGGTGGTTGTTAATTTTCCTTGTTTCAATACATTATATAATTCTTTTTCACGCCAGTGCATATAAGTCCTTTAATGTTGTTTAAATTTAAATAACCTTATATTGCTGAATAAAATCAAAAGGATTAATACTATCCAGACTTTATGGCGTTTAAAGTCTTAATTATTGAATAGATGATGATTGATGGATAAGGAAAAAGACAGGAAAAATGCGAAAAAAGAATCCCAGCATCCAGATGATGACCTGGAACTGTGTTTAAATGATGCAGAAAAATATCGCATGATCTTCGAATACTCGAATGATATTATTGTACAGGTTGACAGGTTTGGAAAAATTTTATCTGTCAATAATAAATTAAAAGAAATGTTAGGTTTCATACCAGAAGAGGTTATTGGAAAATATTTTTTTAATCTGGGGATTTTGCAGGTCAAAGAGCTGCCAAACATCGTAAGAGAATTCAAAAGAGCCGTTTCTGAGGGATTTATCAAGGAAAACTCAGGCAAAATCAAAGATAACACGGACAAATTCATCAGAATACTCGAATTGAACCTGAGATCAAAGAGCGGAAATTTGATCTTAGCAGAGACAAGCACAACGATACTTAAAAAAGATGGAAAAATTGAAGGTTTTTTAATAAATATCCGGGATATAACTGAACGCAAAAAAACTGACGAAAGACTGAAAGCGTCTGAAGAGAAATATTCTTCGCTTGTGGAAAAATGTAATGACAGTATTATTATTTTACAGGATGATCGTCTCAAATATGTAAATTCAAAAATTTTGGAGGTGTCAGGTTATAATAGAGAGGAATTGATCGGAAAACCATTTTTTAACTTTACAACTCCAGAGTTTAAAAAAATAGTTATAGAAAGATACGAAAAAAGATTGAAGGGCGAGCCCATCCCCGAGATATACAATATTGAAATTATATTAAAAAATGGTCTAAAGATGCCTGTTGAGATAAATGCTTCTCGCATAGAATATGAAGGCAGACCTGCAAGTATGGCGATCCTGAGAGACATCACACAGCGAAAGCAGATGGAGCTCATCCTTAAAATTCAAAAAGAGATCGCCTCTTCCCTTGGTGTTTCCACCAATGTCGATAAAAAATTAGATATAATTTTGAATGCCATTTCCAACATAGATGGGATAGACAGTGGAGGAATATATATTTCAGATCCCTTGACCGGTGACCTGATCTTGAGAGCTCATTATGGTTTTTCATCTAAATTTATTTCTGCTGTTGCAACCTATAAACCTGATACAGCGCAATGGAAACTTATTCAGGAAGGACGACCAGTTTATATTAATCACTCAGAAGATCGGATAAAAAACAGCCCTTTTATTCTTGAAGAAGGAGTGCGTGGAATCGCTGTAATTCCTTTAAATCAGAATAGATCCCTACTCGGTTCAATCAATGTAGCTTCACATAGCCTGGATGAGATACCTGAGAATACCAGGACGATATTAGAAACAGTCGCTGGACAACTCACCGAAGTTTTGATACGCATCAGTGCGGAAACAGAGCTCAAAGACACAAAAAATTATCTTGATACAATTATAAAATCCTCAAAAGATAGCATATTTGTTGTTAATGAACAAGGGAGATTCGAATTTGGTAATGAATCTTTTTTCAATCTATCAGGTTATCCTGAAGATGAGATTCTGGGATCCAGCTTCATGAAATTAATACATCCTGAATATCATTATTTTATCCTAAAAATGTGGGATGAAGCTCAAGAAACAGACGGAAAACCATACGAAGTTGACATTATAAATAAAGATGGGACAATAAGAAGTCTTTCTATGAGCCATAGTGACGTGGAATTTGGGGGTAAGAGAAAATATTGCGTGATGGCAAAAGACATAACAGATCAAAAGCGTATGTATGAATTTTTGCAGGAGAATGAAGAGAAGTTCAAGGGAATATTCGACCGATCTCCAGTGGCGATCGAAATATATGACGTGGATGGAAAATTAATAGAAGTTAATAAGGAATGCCTGGACCTTTTTGGAGTTGTTGATATTGAACAAATAAAAGGTTTCAATCTATTTGAAGATCCTAATATTCCAGCAGATTTCAGGAAAAGACTTCTAAATAACCAATCAGTGAATTATGAATCTATTTTTGATTTTGATATAGTTAAAAAGAATAATTTGTACAATACAAAAAGATCAGGCCAGTGTTATATTGATGTTATAATTATCCCGATGAAGAAAGAGGATAATCTCCCATTTGGCTACCTTGTCCATATAAGTGAAATAACCGACAGAAAATTAGCCGAAGAAGCTATTCGAAATGGACAGGAGCGATATCATAAGATCCTTCAGACCGCTCTAGATGGGTTCTGGGTCTCAGATATGGAGAGACGCTTCATTGACGTCAATGACTCTTATTGTAATATTATCGGGTATAGTCGTGAGGAATTGCTTCGGATGAATATACGAGATGTGGAATTAATGGAATCAGAATCAGATATAACAAATCACACTCAAAAAATCATTGAAAATGGATCTGACCGTTTTGAAAGCAAGCATGTCACAAAAGATGGACAGGTAGTTGATTGTGAGATAAGTGTCAACTATTTAAAAAACGAAGGAAAATTCTTTGTATTCCTTCGAGATATTACCAGACGCAAACAAAGAGAAAAAATTTTGCAATCCCGCAATCGTCTGATTGAATTTTCAAGATCTCACTCAGTTGATGAGCTGCTCCGGAAGATACTTGATGAAATTGAAGCGCTCACAGGAAGTAAGATAGGATTCTTTCACTTTATTTCAGAAGATCAGAAAACAATTCAACTACAAACATGGTCAACAAAGACACTTAAAGAAATGTGCACTGCCCGGGGAAAGGGACGTCACTATGATATCTCAGAAGCAGGGGTCTGGGTGGATTGTTTTTATAACCGTAATATCGTAGTTCATAACGACTATTCTGCTCTGTCAAACCGTAAGGGATTGCCCCCGGGTCATGCGCCTGTCATTCGGGAAATAGTAGTTCCGATAATCCGGGCTGATAGAATAAAGGCTATAATTGGTATTGGGAACAAATCGAGTTTTTATGATGATAAAGATGCTGAAACATTAAAGCTTCTGGCGGATTTCGGATTTGACCTTGTTGAACGCAAACGCATAGAGGAAGCACTAATTGAGAGCCAGATCCGACTCCAGAGCGTTCTGGATAATTCCACCACCGTTTTTTTCATCAAGGACATTGAGGGCCGGTATATGATGATCAATAGGAGGTTTGAAGAATTATTCCATGTAACCCGCAAAACCATAATTGGTAAATATGACATGGACATTTTCCCGTTGGATTTTGCGGAGAGATTCCAACGGCATGACCTGCTGGCACTGGAGAAGGGGGAACCAATTGAGGTAGAGGAATTAGTGCCACAGGATGATGGTATCCATGTCTATATCTCAGTGAAGTTCCCACTCTTGACTGCAGATAGTAAACCTTATGCAGTATGTGGCATTTCAACAGATATCACTGAACTCAAGCGAACCCAGGAAGAAAGTATACAGCTTCTTAAAAGAGAAAAAGCCGCTATTGACGAAGCATCAGCGGCAAGAAAACTGGATGGATTAAAATCAGCTTTTCTTGCAACTATGTCCCATGAACTGCGAACACCCCTCAATTCTATAATTGGTTTTACCGGTTTAATGCTAAATGGTCTTTCCGGGCCCATAACTGACGACCAAGAAAAACAATTACTATTGGTTAATCACAGTGCAGAGCATCTTTTATCACTTATTAAAGACATTCTTGATATTTCATCTATCGAATCCGGTAATTTTAAGATCATTATCTCAAGTTTTGATATTCAAAGGATCATTCAATCTGTTATCAATACCATGAAACCCCTTGCAGATGAAAAGAATTTGACTTTGTATCTGGAAGATCCACATGATGAAATATTGATCCAAAGCGACAGTATACGTGTGAAACAAATACTCTTAAACCTGATCGGCAATGCGATCAAATTCACTAAAAAGGGAGATATCATAATAGAATGCAAAATAAGCGGTACGCAGGTAATAACAAGAATTATTGATACAGGTATTGGAATAAGATCTGAACAATTTGATGAATTATTCAAACCTTTCAAACAGATAGATGAAGGATCAACTCGCACTTATGGGGGGTCAGGACTTGGACTTTCAATTAGCAAAAAGTTAGTAGAAATCCTGGGGGGCACCATAAGCGTAGAAAGTGAATATGGGAAAGGTAGCATATTCACGTTTACATTACCATTAAAAAGGAGGGAATATGAAACAAAAGATTCTCATAATTGAAGATAACGAAATGAATCTCTACCTGCTGACATTTATAGTGAAGAAACATGGCTATGAGATAACGACAGCACGGGATGGGAAGGAAGGAATAGAAATGGCATTGCGGATCAAACCTGACCTTATCCTGCTTGACATCCAGCTTCCTGGTATTGACGGATATACTGTAGCCAGGGAATTGAGAAAAAATCCTGTAACTGTCAACATTCCAATAGTAGCAGTTACTGCTTTTGCAATGGAAGGTGATCGTGAAAAGGCATTAGATGCCGGATGTTCTGGTTATATCCCGAAACCAATTGATCCGACTCAATTTATGAAGCAGGTAGAGCAGTATTTTCCGCAAAAAAATTAGATTTTGTAGCGGTTAAATAGCTCAATCCTAACTGGACACAGACAAATGAAAGAATAACCAAATGACATTCTATAATCACAGGGTTCCTGGCTCAAGCATTTTACAAAATGTATCGAATCATTTACTGTATATTCAACCTTGCAAAGACTGCAATTCTTTCCAGATAAACAAGCAAACTCTTTCTTACAGTTTCCAGTTCTTTTTAATACCTCATTATTTATATTTATAGTCATTTTTCCCCCAAACTATCAGAACTATATAACACAGTATAAATGTAAATTTGGACTTTTCATACGTTTTTTGGTCTAAGATTTCTCCTATCTGAGAGTCGTTTTCAATCCAGTTATCCACAGTAAAATAAAAGGTTTTAGGATATATATCTATCTATCATCATGAATAACTATTAAGGCTGTCAGGTCAGGCACTCGATCCTGAAAAACATATATTTATATACCTTGTTGACTATTTAATTGACAGGAAAGATAGGAAGTGAGTTAGGTATGGGAGAAACTTCAAAGGATAAGATCGTTTCATTAAAAGTTCCAAAAATAAATTGTTGGGATTTTGTGCAATGTGGTAAGGGCTTTATGGAGGAAAAGGCTGCTGAAAATGGTAGATGTCCTGCATCCAACGACATATCTGCTGATGGGTCAAACGGAGGAAAAAATGGAGGAAGGATCTGCTGGGCCATTGCAGGAACATTCTGTGAAAAAGAATTAAAGGGAATGTATGCTAAAAAGATAATATCATGCAGATCATGCAGTTTTTTTAAAACTGTGAATAGGGAAGAAGGAATTTATTTTCATTTGACACCTCCAAAAAACCCATAATTATGTCATAAAACATTATGCCTGGGAAGTGAAAGTATTTTTTAGTACAATACTTTCACACCGCTCATGGCTTATGCCTATATATTCATCCATTCATCCAGCAAATGAGGTGAATTATATGGATTTGTTCTGGAGCGGTCTTGCAAGACGCGCATCTGAATATACAAGGGTTGAACGAAAAAGCCAGTTCAATGCTGTGCATGAAATTGCATTCCAGGAAGTGAAAATGCACAAGCAGAGTGAATAATAGGGTGAAATTTTCCCTAAAATTCACTTTTTTTTCTAATAAACCCAATTACGGGAAAAAGGATTTATGCAATATGCAAATATATAATATAAAAGGAGAATTTTATTGATAAAATATGATTTGATAGTAATAGGCACAGGATCAGGGATGAACTATGTTGGCTCAATACTTGAAAAATATCCTGGTTTTAAAATTGCAGTGATCGATAAAGATGAACCGGGCGGAATATGCCTTACTCGAGGATGCATACCCTCAAAACTTTTGCTCTATCCTGCAGAACTCATCAGAACGATCGGTACCGCAGGGAAATTCGGGGTCGATGTCGAAGTAAAAAACATCGATTTCAATTTTATTATGAATAATATGAGATCAATAATATCAGAAGATATCGCCTCTATTCGAAAAGGACTTTCCAGCGACCCGAATATTGATTATTATAACGATGTTGCGCAATTTATTTCACCCTATACTTTGAAAGTGGGCGATAAGACAATTACTTCAGAAATGATCTTTTTATGCACGGGCTCAAAAACCATTGTCCCGAAAGTAAAAGGATTGGACGAAGCGGGTTATCTCACAAGTGATACGATATTGAAAATGAACAAGCTCCCGGCAAACATTGCGATCATTGGCGGGGGATACATAGCGGCAGAATACGGTCATTTCTTTTCATCAATGGGTTCAAAAGTAACGATCATAGGGCGCAATAAACAGTTCATCCCTGAAGAGGAACCTGAGATATCCCTTCTTGCAAAAAGAGAGATGTCAAAGGATATGGATATTTTCACCGGTCATGAAGTGGTCGAAGTCCAAAAAATGAAAGGTGCAAAGAAAAAAGTGATCGCAAAAAGCGGTGCGAAAAAAGTTGATTTTGTGGTTGATGAAATAATTGTTGCCTCAGGCAGAGGCCCAGATCATGAAATTCTCCATCCTGAAAAAGGAGGAATAAAAACCGATCCGAAAGGATGGATCGTTGTAGATGATCATCTTGAAACAACACAATCCAACATTTGGGCTTTTGGAGATGCCAATGGTAAATTTCTTTTCAAGCATGTAGCTAATTATGAATCAAGGGTCGTTTTTTATAATGCGATCCTTAAAAAGAAGGTCAAAGTAGATTATCATGCAGTCCCGTATGCCGTTTTCTCTTATCCTGAGATATCAAGTGTTGGAATGGGGGAAAAAGAGGCAGTTGAAAAATATGGCGCGGAAAATATTTTGATCGGATTTGAAAAATTTGAAGATACGGGAAAAGGCCATGCTATGGCTTTGAAAGATTATTTTGTCAAGATCATTTTTGAAAAAAATGCACAAACAATATTGGGAGCTCATATAATAGGCCCTTATGCTTCCATCCTTATCCAGGAGATCGTTAACCTCATGTACACGAAGGAAGAAAGCAGAGAAGCTGTAATCCAGGGAATGCATATACACCCCTCATTAAGCGAGGTCGTGCAAAGAGCATTTTATTCTTTGATGCCCCTGGAACATTATCACCATGTTCTTGGTCATATGGGACTTAATCCAGATGTACATGATAAAAAACATAATTGAATCGGGGAAAGGTTTATGAATAAACGGAAGTATTCTGAAGCCAAACTAAATCATTGGAGGATAAAAATTACATGGGAAAAACAGGTATAACAAAATGGGGCAGAGTTAAGGGACGTAAAGGTAACATAATAATGGTCCCTGAATCTGAACTCAGCCACAAACGCCCGGGCCCAGCCCAGCGATATACTTCTGACGGCAAAAAGCGCAAGAAGATAGCTCGCTCACCAAAAGCCATAGTCAAAGGCTCATAACTTAATCTAGATGGATCGCCTCAGGCATCCATTTATTTCAGGTTTCCGGCATGGAACTCATCCAATTCCTTTTCAATGATAATATAAATATATATTTCCATAATATTGAAAATCCTATTCTTGATATATTTTTCAAAATATTGACTGATCTTGGCAGTGAACCCGTCTATATTCTTATAGCATCGCTTATTTTCTGGTGTTATGACCGTAAAATGGGAATAAGGGCGCTGTATGTGATCTTATTTTCGGCATATATCGCGCTTCTTGCCAAAACCCTGTTCGCCATGCCAAGACCCCCGGAGTATCTTCATAAGGTAACAGAGAATGAATTCGGATTCCCAAGCGGTCATGCCCTTGTATCATCGGGTTTCTGGGGATACATTTCAATCAGGTTCAAGAAGAACTGGATAATTATTGTCGGCATCATTGCTGTTGTGCTGGTTTCATTATCCCGGATCTACCTGGGAGTCCATTATCCAGGGGATGTGATCGGAGGGATTGTTTTTGGTCTGATAGTAGCATTTGTGTTCTCTAAAGGGGAAACAGGTATTGCCAGTATAATTAGTAGACAGGATCTCATCACCAAATATCTTATTGCATTATTTTTTCCGATACTCCTTGTTTTTATTGCATCTTTAACCGGTGATCTTGCCAAAGAACAGATAGAATTAGGACTTGTGATGGTTTCCATGTGGACTGGTTCTATCCAAGAAGAAGAAAATATCAGGTTTCGTGATACCAGAAATAGGAAACATTTGATAAGGAGGGCATTTACAGGGATCTTTGTCATGGGTTCGATTTTCGTAGTTTTTGAAATATTATCCCTGATCAATCCCGCTTTTAATTATATTAAATATGTGCTCCTTGGTTTTTCACTGGTATATGTTGTACCGTTCATTTTTACAAAATTAGAAATTATTGATGAAAATAAATGATCATATGTCAAGAATTGACCGAAAGATCAATAAAATATTTTGTTTTCTTTCGCGTATCCTTCTTAACGAGTATGGCAGCCATTTCTTCCCATAAGGAATATAATCCACAACAGTTAAACCTTTATTTACAAGCTCTTTTTTCAATTCTTCCCTTACGCCAAGAAGCATCTGGAATTCGATTTTTTTCTGGTGAGCCTTGTTGGCTTCAATTGCTTCATATATCAGGCGTTCATCGTGTGTTGCTATCGCAAAAAAAGGGACCCTGTAAAAAAGATATCCCATGATCTTTGAGAAATTCACTGTAACTTCAGAGCGGCTCAAATATGCCACGTCACTGTTTTCATTATAAGCACCTTTTACAAGCCTGATAATACCCCCGGAAGAAGCGATCCTTCGGGCATCGTTTTCACTCCTTAGGAGGTTTGATTGGAGGGCGATCCCTGCGTTCTTATATTTTTTGAGGATAGAGAGGTAAATTTCAATGGTATCATGCGTGTAAGTTGAGCTTTCCATATCTATCCATACGAAAATATCGTCTGATGCGGCCTGACCAACGATCTCTTCCACATTGGAAAGGCAAAGATCGTAATCCATCCCAAGTCCAAGCTGCGTCAGTTTTATTGAAAGTGTGCTATTGATCCTGTTATCTTTGATCGCCTCAAGTATTCTTAAGTTCTCATTCTTATTTACCTGTGCTTCTTCTTTATCCCTGATGTGCTCACCAAGGAAATTAATTATTGCTCCAGATCCGCTGCTATTTGCTTTCCTGGCGCGTTCGATCGCATCTTCCATGTCCTCACCTGCGATCCACTGATGTGCGAATTTTATAAGGAAGCTCATATCAACCGGTTTTTCACTTCCCCGGGCTCAAACTTTAGAGTGACTATCCTGCTTCTTCCGCGTGCTCCCTTGCCTGTGAAATCGGCATCAATAAGCTTAAAGGAGCTAAGTTTGTTAAGTAGTTCGTAAAATCGCGTATATCCAAGAGTTGTCTTTTTATGGAACATTTCATAGAGCTCGCCTGAATTTGAATTTGGGGAATCTGCTATCAGGGCAAGGAGTGTTTTTTCTTCTTTTTTTAATGCACGCATCATATAGGATAGATGCACAAGCCTTGATCTTTCATAAGCTGCTTCCACATCTTCATGGCCTATGTTCTTGCTTGCACGTTTTTCAGCATTAAGGGCTGATCGCTTCAGGAGGTCTATCCCCACGCGAAGATCACCAAGAGCGCAGGTATGATTTGCGATAGTCTCAAGAACGCTATCATCCAGTACATTGGGATAAAATCCCAGCTTCGTTCGGTTTGATAAAATATCCCGTATCTCATCGAAGGAATATACCGGGAATTTTATTTCTTCAGGCAGGAAAACGGATTCGACTTTTGGGTCAAGCATGTGAGGAACGCCGGTATCACTTAATATCGCTATCACACCCATTCGCGCGCCCGGGTGTGTTTCATGAGCACGCAGAAGTGAATAGAGGATCTCGTTCACCTCATTCTCGTAGAACAGGTAATTCATATCGTCAAGTGCGACCAGAAGCACTTTTTCATGCTCAACGATGTATTTTGCGACCTCGCTGAATATCTTTTTGAAAGATGCGCCGGATGGGGGCGGAGCATAACCGATAAGTTTCTTGAATATCTGTGAAAATATAGTGTACCTTGTTGGATTGATCTGGCAATTCACAATAACCGGAATAAGTTTTGTCGAGTGCTTTTCTATGTCCTCAAAAACCTTAAGCACAGCTGTTGTTTTTCCTGTCCCCGGCGCTCCGATGCACAGGCTGTTGAGTGTCCTTCCTCCCCCTAATCCCGGACGGATGCAGTACATGAGCGATCGCATCTGTGTCTCCCTGTGAAGGAAATGTTCGGGGATATGGTCAAGTTCAAATAATTCGCTGTCTTTGAAAAGGGTCTGGTCCCAGGAGAGGAGTTCTTTCATATTATGTATTACTTTCACCTAGCTTAGAGATAAATGTTTGGTGGGGTTCATGATGACACAAATGATAAAAGCACGATACATAGAAAAAAAGATACGAATCATATGAATGTATGAATGGAAATCCATATATGTGATAAAAGTATCACATGTAATTTGAAATCAAATGACTATAACAAAGCACATTCAAACTAATATTGATATGGTCACCTATGACCATCTTAAGCATCTCTCAAGAATAAAGAACAAATCTTTAAAAGAAACGATCCAGGAAGCCATCAAGGAATACCTGGGAAGACATGAGACAGATCTGATGAATGATTCACTTTTCAAAATAGTAGGTTCTTTCAAAACAAAAGAAGGCGATTTCAGCGAACGTGATGATTGGAGACAATAGATGCGTATATTCCTTGACACATGCTTTTTCATAGCTTTAAGCGATGAAAGGGATAAGAACCACACAAAGGCGAAAACATCTTTTGTGGAGCATTTGAAAACAGGAGCAAGATTCGTTACCGGTAGGAATATTTTAATAGAATATCTTGATGGCGTTACAAAAAGGATCAGCAAGGAAAAAGCAATAGAAGAACTGGACAACATCCTGAACAGTAAACTGCTGGTGGTTGAACCTTTTAAAGAGGAAGATTGGGGAAGATCTATTGTATTTTTTATAAAATATAATGATCAACAGATTGACATGACCGATTGTCTAAGTTTTGCCATAATGGAGAGACTGGGATTGAAAAATGTCCTGACTTTTGATAATGATTTCAGGATTCATGGATATGTTATTCAGATTTAAATTACCCCATAAGGGCCTCAAATCCCGTCATAATATCAAGTAATTCCGATGTGATCGATGTCTGGCGCTGGAGATTGAATCCTGTATGCAGTTCTCTTAGCCGATCTTCTATATTTTTCTCAGCGACTTGCATTGACGCAAGCCTGCTTGCGTTCTCACTTGCAATGGATTCAACAAAAGCACGGTACAGGGAAAAGAAAAGATACTGGCGGGTCAATGAAGTATAAAGGCTTTCCCACTCCATAGTATATGCTGGCAGTGTCCGCGAAGGCCACTTCTTTCCTGAAAGGGTCTTGATCCATTCTGGATCAAAGGGAAGCAGATATACCATATTCGGGTTAAACGATGTTCCTGTTGCAGGTTTATTGTAAAAAAGGACGATCTGGTCTATATCTTTTTTTAAACGCAATTCCTCAATATTGATCAAAACTTCCTGCAGCGTGAACCCGATATTTGACCCGAATATAGAAAAACGCTTCTCTATCTGTTGTCCTGCTTCTTCAATTCGCGTTATCACCCGGTCACCCAGGGCAAATACCGTCCTGTCCTGCGGCTTTATCTCAAGTTTGTTCATCCTGTCTATTGAATATGCGCAAATTTTCTCGTTAAACTGGCCGCACATACCTCTTTCAGAACCAAAAATAATCGCACACAATCGATTTTTCTCCAGTTGCCTGGATCTGAATACTTCTACATCAGGCCGGTTCTGTAAAAGAATTTGAAATCCCATTTCAACGGTTTTATGATATTCTTTCAATGACCCAACAGCCTGTTCGTGCTCCCTTATGCTTACTGCAGCAAGCGCTTTCATCGTCTTTACGAGAGAGTGAAGTTCTTCTGCGCTATTGATCTTTCTTTTCAAAGCTTCAAGGAGTTCCATCTAATTCTTCTCCCTTGCAACATCCAGAAGAGCTTCACGGTCTTCTTTCTTCAGTTTTTCTCCAGAAAGGATACGAAGACATAATTCAGGTAATTTTTCAACCACAGCTTTCTGGACTTTTATCTTTGCTTCATTGATCTCATTAAGTGAAATGTCATCAAATACCCCTCCTGTCACAGCCAGGAGAACTGCGATCTGCTCAGGTACCGTCATGATCCCATACTGGGCTTGTTTTAACACTTCCCGAACCCTGCGGCCACGCTCAAGTGTTTTTCGTGTCTCTTCATCAAGATGGGTTCCAAAGCGCGCAAATATTTCAAGTTCTTCGAACTGGGAATATGAAAGGCGAAGGTCTCCAGCAACCTCTCGATATGCAGGCAATTGGGTCTTTCCGCCCACGCGGGAAACGGATTTTCCCACATCCACAGCAGGCAGGATGCCTTCCTGGAAAAGGCGCGGAGAGAGGTAGATCTGGCCATCGGTGATCGAAATAAGGTTTGTAGGGATGTATGCTGCGATATTCTGTTCTTCGGTTTCAACAACAGGTAAAGCAGTAAGAGAGCCACCCGTTCGAAGATGGGTGGATCGCTCAAGTAATCGGGAATGAATATAAAAAATATCTCCCGGATAAGCCTCTCTGGCCGGGGGACGCCTGAGCAACAGGGAAAGTTCACGGTAAGAACGGGCATGGCGGGTAAGATCATCATATACTATCAGGACATTTCGCCCCTTTTCCATGAAATACTCCCCCATAGTGGTGGCGGCATAAGGTGCTATAAAATTCAATCCTGGCGGATCATCACCTGAAACCACAACAACGATGCAATTTTCCATAGCCCCATAATTTCGAAGATCTGCTATCACTCTTGCAACAGCCGAACTTTGCTGGCCGATAGCGCAATAGATGCATATCACATCTTTGTCCTTCTGGTTGATGATGGTATCAATTGCTATGGCAGTTTTACCGGTCTGGCGGTCCCCCATGATCAATTCACGCTGTCCCCTACCGATCGGAATGAGTGCATCCACGACCTGGATACCGGTCTGTAACGGAACATTCACAGGAGCTCGTTCCATAATTCCAGGTGCTTCACGTTCAATAGGCCGATTTTCCTCTGTATGGATCGGCCCCTGTTCATCAAGCGGTCGTCCCATAGGATCGACAACACGGCCAAGTAGTGCATCCCCAACAGGCACTTCCATGACCCTGCCTGTGCGATATACTTCCTGTCCTGCGCTCAAGTTTTTACTTTCATCAAGCATTACAGATGCGATCTCATCTTCATCAAGGTTGAACGCAATTCCCAGTTTATTGCCCGGGAATCTGATGAGCTCTTCGAATTTTACACTGGATAAACCCTGGATGCGGGCTATACCTTTCCCCATGAAAGTGATTTTTCCGATCTCCCTGGATTGGATCGCAGTCCTGTCCTTTTCCATCAGATGATCGAGGATACCAAAGGTATCATCAATAACTGTAAGCAACCCTGGCTCTTTATTTTTGGTCCCGTTCATATATTTCCTGGAATAAGGAATTGCTGCAATAGTAAGTCAACCACAGAGTACACAGAGAACACAGAGCGGTGCAATATTCTCTGTGAACTCTGTGCTCCCTGTGGTTTTTTTTCCATATTTACTCTCATTCTTTGATCAACTTAGTTTCAAAATTTTTTACTTCAAGTTTTTCTACACCTTTTTGGTCAAACGATCTTGAAATATCCTCCTCAAGATTATCCAGGTAGCTGCCCAGGCTCCATGAAATTTGCCTGTCATGTGTATGCAGTTCAATTCCGCATAATAGCACACGATCAATTTCGAACCTGAACTTTGCTTCATTTCCGATCTGATCCTTTACTGCTTCTTTTATCCTTTCAGGCAAAGTTCCCGAAAGCTCAAATGAACTTTTTATTGTAATCTCTTCATGGGGTTTTTGGATAAATCCCCTGATCGCTTCTTTTTCCTGTTCCCCCATATTATTAAGGCGCTTGATGAAAGTATTTATTATATGATGCTCCAGTTCATCATTTGCAAGGTCCTCTAAAACGCGGCTGGCAATGGAATATATCTTTTCACCTGAGCGCCTTCGAAGATCCGAAAGAAATGTTTTTTTCTGGCTTTCGACTTCCTCTAACCATTTTTCCTTGCTTTCATTGACATCGGCTCGTGCTTTTTTAATCAGTTCTTCACTGATTGTTTGTGCCTCTTTCCTGGCCTCTATTAATATTGATTCGCGCTTTTGTGATAATTCCTGTTTATGCTGCTGGTATTCTACTATTTCTTTTTCCGCTTCGATCTTTAAGTCTTTTGCTTCCTGTAATCGTATAGTAATCTTTTTTTCACGTTCATCCATGGCTTTGATGATCCGTTTGTACAGAAAGAACCTCAACAACAGGATAAGTACCAGGAAGTTGACTACCTGGGCGATAAAAGTGAAGTAGTCGATCTCTACCACTTTTACTATCCTCCTGCCAACGCATAATTCCAGAATGGATTGGCAAAGATCAATATGATCGATATAACAAAGCAATAAATGGCAGTCGATTCAACCATCGCAAGACCAACGAACAGGGTTCGAGTAATGGTATTTGCCTCATCTGGCTGCTGTGCTATAGCGCCCAATGCACGAGCAAGAGCCCATGCTTCTCCGATGGCAGGACCGATCGAGCCTATTGCTATGGTAAGTCCTGATGTAAATATTGAAACGACTGCGATCATTTCCATACTACTATTCATTTCATATCCCTCCTTTTTCTCCTGATATTGAATAATATTATACTAATTTAATACATATTATAGTTTTTCAAATCTTGATAAATTTCGTGTTTTGGGTGATGTTTGTTTGGATTGATGAAGTTGCATTCATCAAATAGAAGGGAAAGCGGATGACGCTGATTGTGTGGATAAGCGCGGATTTTAGGGTTTGATCGAACAAGTAAAACGATAAATCGTATCCATGTGCATCCGCGTCATCCGCACAATCCGTGTTCTATGTCATTTGCCAATGCAAAGATATGAAAACATAGACCATGAATTATCGGGTATTGCTGAATCCTAGGCAATCTTTTTTAGACAGGATCAACAGGATTTACAGGATTAGTTACTAATATCGCATCCTGTCGATCCTGTGAATCCCGTCAAAACACTTATATGAACCTAAAAAAGCGAGTAACTCCGCGCAGGGCTTCCCGTTCGTTTCCCGTGCTCATGGCTTCGATGGAAGGCGCTCGTCAGTTATGCAAGGGGAGCGCGAAAGGGGTGTGTTCGTCTAACGAAAGCTGTATACTGGAAATCAGTCCGCGCAGTTAGAAGAAGCGGAGGTTGAAATACCTCTTATTCACTCCATATCGGCTGCCGCTGTTTATTTGTTTTGGGAGGGTGAAAGTTCTACAGGAAAAGCCCTGGTTTCAAGAAGCAGACATATGATTACATCGGATAATACCACAATAAGAATTATCCAGACACTTTAAAAAAATATAAGTATGACTGAATACTTATAAGATTATTGAAAAGTAACTGCTGAGGAGAATTTGAGCAAAGATCTTAATGAATTTTTAACACGAAAACAAAGGATCGATTGTATGCTCAAAGAGCAGGGGTGGATCGTAGGAGATAGAAGCAAAATAATTGTCGAAGTCGATACAAAACAATCGGACTTTCGCGCCCAGAACTATAAAACAGTCTCAGAAACCCTGAAAAATGACCTGGAGAGTAAGTATGTCGATTATCTGAAACTTGACAGTTTTGGGGCGCCGATAGCCATTATCGAAGCAAAACGAACATCACGAGACCCCATCCTTGCAGCACAAAAACAGGCAGAGGAGTATGCGAACGATATTAAAGCGCAGACGGGAAGGGATGTTTTTATATTCTTATCAAATGGATACGAGATCTGGTTCTGGGACAGAGAACATTATGGACCAAGACAGGTGAAAGGATTTTTTTCACAGAGCGATCTTGAGAGGATGAGATTCCAGGGTCTGGCAAGAAAGAAATTGACTGATTTTGCGATCGATAGCAGAATTGTTGACCGCTCAAAAAGTATCGAATCCGCAAAAAGAGTTCTGGAGCATATCCAGAAGGGAAATCGCAAAGCGCTTATTGTGAAGGCAACAGGGACAGGAAAAACAAGAGTCGCTATGGCGATAATAGATGTGCTTTTTAAGGCGAGCTGGGCGCAGAAGATCCTTTTCCTGACTGATAGAAGGGCGCTTCGAAAACAGGCGTGCGATGATGGATTCAAGCGGTTTTTCCCTGAAGAGTCAAAATCTATGATCCACTCGGGTGTTTTTAACAGGAATTCAAGGCTATACGTTTCAACGATCCAGACATTCATGGAGATCTATAATCAAAAGGATAGTTCAGGGAAATATATGATCTCGCCAGGGGAATTTGATGTTATTATCTCTGATGAAGCTCATCGTTCCATATACAACAAATGGAAGGACGTATTCACGTATCTTGACGGGATACAAATTGGTCTTACAGCAACGCCTGCTGATTTTATCGAAAGGGATACATTCAGGTTCTTTGGCTGTGAAAATAAAGTTGCTACAGCGCTTTATGATTATGAGGAAGCTGTAAGGGATGGCGTGCTTTGTGATTTCAGGAAGAACATATCGGGCGCTCGGACTCATTTCCAGATCGAAGGTATCAAAACACCGGATCTGCCGGTCGGCGAGATAAACAGGTTATCAGGTGAGGGCATCGATCCGTTTGAGATCAATTTTGAAGGAACCGATCTTGAGAAAAAGGTGGCTGTAAAAGGGACAAGCGAGGCTATTGCAAGGGAATTCATGGATAATTGCCTTGTTGATCAATCGGGAAATCTCCCTGCAAAAACAATTATATTTGCTATCTCAAAAATGCATGCAAAAAGACTGTGGGAAGCTTTTGAAAAACTGTATCCAGAATATAAAGGACGCCTTACGCGTGTGATCGTCTCAGAAGACCCACGAGCTCAGGCTTCGATCAAAGAGTTCAAGGAAGAATCGCTGCCAAGGATAGCGATTTCCGTTGATATGCTGGACACGGGCATTGATGTCCCCGAAGTCTGCAATCTTGTTTTTGCCAAGCCTGTTTTTTCAAGGATCAAGTTCTGGCAGATGCTGGGAAGAGGGACGCGGTCTGATACTACCTGCAAACATAAGGAATGGCTGCCTGATGGGAAAAAGGTTTATTTCAAGGTATTCGATTTCTGGGATAATTTCGAGTACTGGGATATGCATCCTGAGGGCGACCAGAAGGAGTCGGGGGAAGCGATTACGAACAGGATTTTCCTTATCAGGCTCAGGCAGCTTGAGCATTGCATGAATGTCGGCGATGTGGAGAAAGCCGAGGTTATTAAAAAGAAGCTCATTGAAGATATTGCATCGCTGCCACAGGATTCCGTGAGCGTTCGGGAGAGCCTGAGGGATGTTGAGAAAGCACTATCCCCGAAGCTCTGGGATAATGTTGGACTTGATCCGGTTGAATTCCTGAAGAAGAAGATCACGCCGCTTATGAGATTCAAACAGGATGTGAACCTGAATGAGGCGTCTTTCACGCTTAAATGTGAAAAACTGGGTGTGGCGATTTTGCAGGGGGATAGGGAGGAGGTGGAGCGATTAAAACCAAAGATAGGAGAGATGGTGGACTGTCTACCTGAAGAGTTGAATGTGATCAAACCAAAACTTGCATTCAAGGACAAAGTGCTTTCAAACAGGTTCTGGGAGAATGTTTCTTTTGAGGATTCTCAGATGTTGATATCGGAGCTTGCAAAAATGATGAAATATATGGCATCAGAGCCTCGAAAGACTATTGTTCTTGACATGGATGATATGATCCAGCAAAGGACACTTATAGAGTTTGGACCTGATGCAAAGCAGGAGTATGTGAAGGTTTACAAGAAGAAGGTTGAAGACAGGATAAAGAAGCTGGCTGATGAGCATCCTGCTATTTTGAAGATCAAGAATAATGAGATGTTGACAGAGTCTGACCTTCGCGACCTTGAATTGACGCTTAAC
This sequence comes from Candidatus Methanoperedens sp., assembly GCA_026552975.1. Lineage (GTDB taxonomy): Archaea > Halobacteriota > Methanosarcinia > Methanosarcinales > Methanoperedenaceae > Methanoperedens. Next base: position 17,515 of record JAPMTR010000080.1, on the reverse strand, counting down.
AATCCTGAATTGTATATTACTGAGGACGTTTTGCAGAAAGTTTATACTCAAAATAAGGGCACGCTGGTGCAGTTCGTCAAGAATATCCTGGGTTTATACAAATTCCCTGAACCGGCTGTGAGGATCAAGGATGCTTTCGATACTTATATAATCGAGAATAGCAGGCGCTATAACGCAGACCAGCTTAATTTTATCAGGACTGTGCAGACGGTCTTTTCGAAGAAAAAACACATAGAGTATTCAGAACTATACGATGCGCCGTTCACGAATTTTGGGATTAATGCGCCAATGCCTATGTTTACTGAGGGTGAATTGAATGATTTTATTAACATCTGCAGTGTATTAGAGAAGGAAATATATGCGGAGGCTTGAAGGATGGAAAAAAAGTTGCCCGGTGAGGTTTCACGTTTTGTAAGGGTATTGAAGCAGCACTTGCCGGTTCTGGCAGAACGATATAAGGTCAAGTATCTGGGAGTTTTCGGGTCTTATATCAGAGATGAGCAAAAGCGCACAAGTGATCTTGACTTACTCGTGGAGTTTTATGAGACACCAAGCCTTTTTCAGTATATCCGCTTTGAGAGCTACCTTAGTAAATTGCTGGGCGTGAAAGTGGACCTGGTTATGAAAGATGCTTTAAAGCCTGCCATTGGAAAACATATTCTCAAGGAAGTTGTGGAGGTTTGACAATGAAGCGGGAGTTCATAGATTATCTCAATGATATTTTCACTGCAATAGAGAAGGTTGAAAGGTTCACGCAAGGCATGGATCTGGAGGAGTTTGTTGAAGATGAGAAAACTGTGTTCGCAGTTGTACGAGCCCTTGAGATAATAGGAGAAGCAGCGAAGAAAATCCCTGTTCAGGTGAGAGACCGTTACCAGGATGTCCCCTGGCAGGAAATGGCTGGAATTCGGGATAAGTTAATTCATGAGTATTTCGGGGTAAAACTTGAAGTTGTCTGGAATACAGTTGAAAAAGACTTGCCAGAGCTGAAAATCTTTATTGCAGAGATGATTGAAGATACAAAAAGGGAAGGAACAAAGAAAGTTGTTGAGCCTTAATAGGATTTTGAAAAATGAAACAGCAGATCAAAGCAAATGAGCACAGCTTTAACACACAAAACAATACTTTCACACCGCTTGGCAATACTATTTATTATCTTAAATCAGATATGAGACCACATTTGAAAGTCAATACAAAATATAAAAAAACATTGGATAAAAAATGAATATTACTAAAATCGAATGGACTGACTATAGCTGGAATCCGATAACAGGCTGTAATAATAAATGTCTGTATTGTTACGCAAAAAAGATGGCAACTCGCCTTAAAGGACGCTCTGGATATGATAAAGAAGCTCCTTTTAAACCCACTTTTCATCCGGAAAGATTGGGACAACCCCTTACAAAAACGAAACAGTCAATGATATTCACATGTTCAATGGGAGATTTTTTTGATATTGATGTAAAGAGCAGCTGGCGTGAAGATATTTACAGCGTTATGGAAAAGGCAAAATGGCATGCTTACCAGATTTTAACAAAGCAAAAAATAATTGAGCCAGAATTTAGAGAGAAATTTCCAAAAAATATGTGGCTTGGAGTTTCGATTGATGGAACATCGAGATATTGGGAAGAGCCGCTTGAGACACTTAAAAAATCATCAGCAATAATGAAATTCATTTCATTTGAACCTTTATTGGGAAATTTCCTGCCAGATGACCTCACTGGCATTGATTGGGCTATAATTGGCGCACAATCTGGCGTTGGCGCTAAAAGCGTAGACCAAAAAATAGTAAAAAGAGTTGTTGATTTGATATCCTCTTATGACATACCGCTCTTTGTCAAGCCCAACATTCGAGGGCAAATCCCAAAAAACCCGGGTTCAGAATGGGTTTTGCGAGAAGAATTCCCTCAGTCATTTTATAGAGCAAGAAAAAGTATTGAGGTTTTGTAAATGGGGCAAATAATTGATACAGAAGGCAGGGTATGTGAACAAACAAAATGGCATTCAAGACAAAAACATGCTTTTTTGGAAGCGTACTTGGATATCTGGTCTAACCAGGTTGGAAAGGATGGAAAATCGAGACTGCCCACTTTAGATATATTTGATTTATATGCTTCATCTGGATTATGCTATTGTCCAGAAGAGAAAAATACCTGGAAGGGGTCATCTTTGCTAGCTGCTGAATGTCTTAAGAAATATCAAAGTGGTAGATTATTATTTTTGAATACATTTGGCCAGGATCAGGAAGAAACAATAGCTCAAAAATTAGCTCTAGAAACAAGTTTAATCAATTTACAATTGCCCAAAAGAATCAACTATTTGATCAAGACTCTTCCGATTGATTTAGCAGTAGATGAAGCAATAAAAAATGTAAATCCCAACTTTCCAAACCTTTGGATTCTTGATCCTTATAAACCCCAAGATCTTCCTTGGAGTATTGTAGAAAAAATATGTAAATTGGAAGGCTCTTATACAAAAGGAAAGTATACTGAGATTAGAAGACCGGAATTATTTATCAATTTAATGACCAGCACCTTGCAAAGGGATACAGGTATCGATTGTTTGAAGGATGATTGGGTGGGTATATCTTTGGGTATGAAAAAAGAGGAATGGGAATCCAAAATGAAAAAGTATATTGGAATGGGGAAAAACACGCGAGAAGCTTTAATTCTTCTGTATGCTGAAAAAATATCAAAATTCTATAAAAAACCGCCAATCATCTTGGAAGTTCCTTCAAACGATGGAGCTATTGTTTATACCATATTCTTATGTACCGATCATAATGCAGGTCACTATGTCATGAAGCTGCAGAAGCTACCACAATATCAAAAATGGAGAAAGGTAGAATGGGAAAATAGCGCTGAGACTATTTCGGCAAAAAAGAAAATACAACGCAAAGCTGAAAAGTCGGGACAAAAACAATTATTCTTTGAATCATAAAAGAGGAAAAATAAGATGAAGGGATTATATGGGATGCTGCTGCCAGGTTTCTTTAAGAAAAACAAACCGCAGATAAACGCAGATGAACGCCGCTCTAATAATCGGGCACCCTCATTCATCCGCGCCCTAAACCCAGTCTTTGCGCCCTTTGCGTCCTCTGCGGTGAGAATAAAATATGCACCGCAAAGAGCGCGAAGAACGCAAAGGGGAGAGCAATAATGGAGGCTCATGAGCGGCGCGCGCTGCCGGAGGGGTGGGAATGGAAGAAAGTAGAAGATGTAATTGAAAAAGTGCCATTAACTGGAAAGAAATTGAAACAAAGTGAGTATCAAGAAGTAGGTAAGTTTCCAGTTATAGACCAAGGTCAATCGTTTATGGGAGGATACACCGATAAGGAAGCTCTAAAAGTTTGTTGTGAGTCTCCGGTTATAATTTTTGGTGATCATACTAAAGCTATCAAGTATGTTGATTTTGATTTTATAGCGGGTGCAGATGGTATACAGGTAATGAAGCCTAAAAAAGTATTCCATCCGAAGCTTTTTTATTACTTTGTACGAGCAATTCAACTGCCAGATAAAGGTTATGCGAGACACTTTCAATTATTAGAAAAGTCACAAATCCCCCTCCCCCTCCAGCAAAAATTCGCCCGCATCGTCGAGAAAATCGAAGCCATGCGCCAATCACAGAACCAGTCAAAGCAGCAGATAGAGGACTTGTTCAGCACCCTGATGCAGAAGGCGTTCAGAGGGGAATTATAAGACCTTGGGAAGGAAAAAGAAGCTGGAAAAAGGGATCGAGAGCCTTGAAAAACAGCATAAAATACACGAAGAGAAGCTCGCTAAAACAAAGGATGAAAACCTGAAAGAATACTGGAAAAATGAAATCCAGAAATTTGAACAGGAAATCGAAAAAAAGAAGAAGCAGATCGACAGGAAAAAAGGAAACTGATCAGGTTGTTCCCTGCTTTTTCAGATAATCCCCGACAATTTTCTCGTATGCATCTTTGACATAAGAATTTACTGAATTGACAAGTTTATTAAGCCTGCTTTTTGTCAGAGTTCTCACTTTTTCAGGTAATTCTTCTTCGTTCAGCCCGTCACCATGTACCATATCCCTCACGATCCTGTAAAGATCATAAAGCTCATCAAAATTACCTTCAGAATATTTAAAATCCACAGACAGTTCAGGCACATCGCTGTAATACAGCCGCTTGATCGAATATGCCTGCCTCAGGCGCAGGATAGCGGAATGGATGACACGGGCTTTAATAAAATCATCAGGCTCATTCTTCAACATCATTTTGAGGTATTCAAGCTGCCTTATGCAGTCCTTGAGTTCAACCTGAAGAGCGATATCATTCATCTTCTTTCTTACTAGTTTTTCCCTCAATTCGGCGCCGATCAAGGGCACGCTTTCCCTGAGAACTGTCAACAGATACGATGGGGTCAGATCAAGCTGCTTATTTAACTGACTCAAAGTAAAAACTTCCACCTGGATATTAAGTTCCTTCAGCTCAGTCTTTAATTTATCATCTATTTTTTTACGCGTAATGAGCACAAGGTCATAATCGGAGTCCTCCCTGTGGTCTCCTCTTGCCCTGCTTCCGTGAAAATATAGTCCCCTGACTGTATCCATGTAAGGCTTCAATGCGGTTTCTACATGCTTCAAAAGTGGAAATTTCTTGACAAATTCAGTAAAAGCTGAGTGCATCGGTCTTTCTATCTCAAACCGCCTGCATCGGGTGCAGTACAATCCCACCTTTTCTATACCCGGCGCCGATCTTCCATGCCTGATATAAGCTGAGACCATCATGGAGCCGCAACAGCGAGGGCGCATGAATCTGTAGTTGCCTTTTCTCATTGAGGATTATTACGGGTCAATAGTATAAAAGTGTATACACCATGTAATAAAATAAGCATTGATGGATATTGAATTAGATTCATGACGATGCGATTTGTTGAGTCGAGCAATTGAGATTAATCGAAAAAATGTAAAAGTCAGTCTCTGTGATATATTTTACTCCATTCTTACCCCTACATTTTGTTAAATATCCTGAAATTTAATATTTTGTGGGGGTAATAAGCACCTAGATTTATTGCAGGACAACTGCGGTTAGTTATATGTTAAGAAAAAACATTATGCAATGGTCTAAAGGAGAAATCAAAAAAGCATGCGACTCGCCCCTGAATTAAAATCCAAAATAGACGCCCTCTGGGATAAATTCTGGAGCGGCGGCTTATCCAATCCCCTCTCATCCATCGAACAGATGTCATACCTGATCTTCATGAAGCGCCTTGAGGATATGGATGTGGCTGAACAGAAGAAGGCGCACGCGAAAAAACAGCCATACAAATCTGTTTTTGAGGCAAATGAAGATTGCAGGTGGTCAATCTGGAAGCATTATCCTGCTGAAAAGATGCTCACTCATGTAAGAGACATTGTGTTCCCTTTCATCAAGAACATACACGATGGGGAAAAAACGCTCTTCTCACAGCACATGAAAGATGCGGTTTTTATCATTCCCAAGCCTTCGCTCCTGCAGGAAGCGGTCGCAATCCTTGATGAATTAAATATTACAGCCCAGAACAGGGACACGCAGGGAGATATCTACGAATACCTGCTCTCCGAGCTTAAGAGCGCGGGCAAGAACGGCCAGTTCAGGACGCCCAGGCACATAATCGGAATGATCGTGGAGCTTATTGACCCTGATATCGGGGACAGGATTTGCGACCCTGCATGCGGAACTGCGGGTTTCCTTATCAATGCCTATGAATACATAATCAGGAAGCATACCAGCCCTGATATGGTCCAGGAGGACGATGAGGGGAAATATTATGGGCTGTATGGCGATAAAATATCAGATAAGAACGCCTGGACAATGTTATGGAGTTCTTTCTACGGCTATGACTTTGAGCCCACGATGGTAAGAATATCCCTCATGAACATGGTGCTTCACGGTATTGCAACTCCTAAAATTGAGTTGGTAGATACTTTATCCAAGCAATTCACAGAAGAGAACAAATATACCGTGGTGCTTGCCAATCCACCTTTTAAAGGAAGTATTGATAAAAGCGATATAAATGACCACCTGACGGTCGGCACGACCAAGACCGAACTCCTTTTTGTTGAAAGAATGATGAACCTTCTCCAGATCGGCGGAAAATGCGGTGTCATTGTGCCTGACGGGGTGTTGTTCGGGACTTCAAATGCGCACAAAAAGCTGCGAGAGATATAGCTAGAAAAATGCCAGCTTGAAGCTGTCATATCCATGCCTTCCGGTGTTTTCAAACCGTATGCAGGCGTATCAACCGCCGTTCTTGTTTTTATAAAAGGGGATAAAACCGATAAGGTCTGGTTCTATGACATATATGCTTTTTAATGTCTGGTTTTATATTATAGGTATGAGTAACCACAACGACTATAAATGAACCAATAGAAATAAGGAGTCTCCATTTTTATTTTATTAAAAAATGATAATAGTCTGGGATATAAAAATGATATTATAATTGTTAATCTTATTAAAATCATCAATTAATTCTCAATTTCTGGATAGTTCGCATGGATACAAATAAAAATATTAAGATAAATATAGTAATTTATGAATTGTCAGAAATGCAAGAATAGAAAGAAATGTCCTCTATTCAATCTCTATAAGAGATAATAATCTTGAACTCCTACATCTGGCACAACTTGCATTTTCAACTGCACACCAAAGATATTATCCTTAAAATTAGCCATAACCTACTATTTACACTTTGATTAAACGGTTTCGTGGGTATTCTACCATTACTTTTTTACGATCGCCTCTCATATCGCATCCTGAGCAATATTTAAGATAAAAAAGAGAAAGAGAAAAATAATTAACTTGTTTCTCCCTCATCTATAGCTCTGTCCCTGGCTCTTTCCAGTCATGTAAATTACAAAAACGATCCCATAAATTTTCGTTTATGTAATTTTTGATGATCCGCTCTGCTTCGTCTGAATATTCATCCCAGTTTTCATCTGCGTAATAGTGAGTGTACCATATCCCTGAGCCGATACAGAACACATCTATCATAGCGTATAGGTCATCAATTAACCCGTTGTAGGCGGATACATCGTAATCTGTCCATTCATCTGGAATATCAGATAAGTACTGTCTTAACCCGGCTACGCCTGTTGTTGTCGTTGGGTCTGTCTCTGGTTTATCGTGTTTCTCCCACACACCGAAAACCTCTTCAGCGCACGATTTTATTATTTCTGATTCCATTGCCCGGTCGAATGCTTGTTTCATGTTATTTCCTCCTTTTATCATCACATTTTTAGTGATGTTAATATCAGTTGTGTAACAATGCCTATAAATAGATTGTTATACAACTCAGTAATACAAGTCAGCATAAGGAAAAGGTGATACCATTTGAATGAAGTTATACAACTCAGCGATACAAAGATGATTGAAGGGAAAAGTAAGTTAATGAACCGGCCAAGCAAGAGCAAGGGAAAGCTCTATGATAAGTATTTCGTTTATATCCCCAGTGAAGTAGCAAGAGATAGTGCTTTCCCTTTCAAGCATGAAGATGAAGTGAATGTTAAGATAGATTCAAAGAATGGTCGCCTGATCATTGAAAAAGTGTCTTCTTCGCCATAACTTCTTTTTTCATAATCATTTTAAGATAATCCGGCTACGCTTATTTATATTTATTATATGAATTGTTTTCAAATATGCATTATAGCGTATGATCTCTATGTGGTCAATGGTTTAATACCCATGAAATCAGGCTATACAATGTGATTTATGGTAAGAAATGGTTTGAGATCTGAAAAAGTAAATATTTCTATATGTTTAAAGGCTATTACGTTAAAGGTTAAATACCTTGTAAATCAAGTAAAGATTATGACCACAATAGAGAAGATCCAGAAATATGATTATTCAGATATCCTGATATGGATTAGCGTTTTACTCCTGGTCTTTTACGTTATCGCTAAAATCATAGGAATAAACTAAATGCCACTGCTGGATTTAGTCCCCGTTATCAGTGCGATAATAGGCATTATAGGCATTAGTTTTAAAGCTGGCCGGATCCTTCAAAAGCTGGATTATGTCATTGATGAGGTAGATGAGCTTAAGCAGGAAGTCAAAGAAATGAGAACAGAACTTAAAGACCTGGATAAGCGCGTTATTGTTCTTGAAACAAAAATAGCAGGATCAAATAAATAATCTCTTTTTGGTGAGAAACATGAATGTAAAGTAATGTGAGGTAAGAAGGCGACAAATTTAATACGGTTGTATATGAGTATTGACAATACAATACAAAACCATGCATTAACCAATGAACATTTGCTCTATGTTATTAAGTCTTAACAATAACGCGCCCCTTTAACCATTGCTGCATTACCCACCTGACAAGCTGAGATGAAGATATATTATTATTTGATGCATTATCTATTAAACGCTTAACGTCCTCATTCTCCATACTAAACTTAATTTGTTTCATTGCCATAGATAATAATTATCCCATGATAACATAAATGTAATTATGTATTATCTAAGGACTTACTTTGAATGACTTTGTACATTGATGTACAACTATGCGCAATACTTTTAAAACTTACTTCTCATCGCTATGCTCTGCCAATGTTGTAGTAGTTAATACCCCAGTCAATTAGGTACAGTAGGATTTTTCCGACTGATTCAAATATAATAATTAGAACGTGCGTGATGAGATGATAAAGAATAATGAAAGGATAAGTTAAGAGTATCCTCTCATGAAGTCCTGCTGGATGTCTGGCTTAACCTTCTTTGCCTTTGGTCTTGCGCTGCTGTCATCATCCTCGTGTTCCAGTTCTTGCAGGACTTCATATAATCTAATCCGATCCTGGACAAGATGAGATAATAGTTTAATTGCCCTGGTCTCAATATTCCTTGTACCTTCAAGTGATACGCTGCAATCCATAAATTTTAATATGATTTTTTTATTTGCTGCTGGTTTTGGTTTCATTGCTTGCCCCTGGCCTGATCTCGCTCTCGTAATGTGTGCATGTAATTTTCACTGATAATGCGCTGGTTGTATCCCATTTTCTTTAAATCCTTAGTTGAAACACCTTGCAGGATAAGGACTTTCATTTCTTCTATGGTCTCCTGCTCTGTCATGGTGTCGCCTCTCGTTTACATGGGTAAAACCTGCATGTATCAATTTTACACATTCTGATATTTTGATATAGCAATCTGCAATAAATGGGCGCTGTTGTCTTTATTGCTTCCTGGAGTTCTGGAGATATTCCCTTCATGGTGTCACACTTCCATTATCTGCGTATTTGTTTTTTCCTTTCAAGTGATCTAAATCAAACCTGGTGAAATGATAGTTCTCAATCAATGTTATTTTGTAAATATGGCAATTTGTTTTATCAGCATAGATCCATTTATCTTCCTCCAGTTTTTTTATAGCGTTATAAAAAGACTTTTTACTCAACCCTTTAACATCATCTTTTGATAGAGAGATGGATTCAGTTTGTTTTGCCATTCTGCACTTCTTTAAAATGAAATACATACATTTTATTGAGGTCATATCAGATAGGCCACTTATCACACAATCAGGAATATAACAACAATAACCATTTTCAGCCATATTATCCCCACATTATATTTATCATATTAGTTATATTATTATTACTAATGATACCTTCAATGCGTTAAAATCAATTACCATAAATCTAACCTCTCATACAATATTTCACGAATTGCCATCCGGCTGACGGGGATTCGCTGAACTCCGCATCTACAAAGCATTTAATATCAAAAAAGCCATAGTTGTATGTGCTTAGTTTGTTTTGTTCTCCTTGACTGGTAATCAGGGAGGATCTTTCTTTTTCTTTCATTTCATCCCTGCTGCCTGCTTCTTGCGCTCTTTCGTTATCCGTTCTGCTTCCGATTCCACAAATTCAAGAATCTGAGTAAGCGAAGGTTTACTATCCAGAAATTCCTTTATACTCATGCTGGCATCACTTCCTTAAAGTTGTGGGCTGGCTGCTCCGGTCTCTTGCTTGCAGGCTGTGACCGGTGCAATCTCTCTTAATCGTTCAACAACTATACAGCGCACAGCGGTCGCAAATCTTAAACCCTTTTCCTGTGCGTATTTCTCTATTTCAGTGGTTGCCCACTGTGGAAGCCTGATAAGGCTGGTTGTGTATTCCATAGATAGCTTTAACAACTTTTAAGAAAATATACTCTACTTACAGTAGTAAAAAGTAAAATTATTTTAAAATGTGATAATATGAAAACTGAAAAATGCCTGCAAGTGTATAATGTTCTTCCCGCTGATGGTTCACCATTACGATACAATAGAATTGCCAAAAAGCTCCCCGGTATGAGTAATTCAACTATTGTGGCTGCGCTTGATTATATGGTAGCAAATGGATTGATAGAAAGACAACATAAAGAAGGTATTAAAAAAGTAGAATATTCCAAACAACCGCTATTTAATCAAGAGGAAAAAAAAGAGTACTGGGAACATATCGTTTCTTCTCCGGGTACGGATGGATTTGATAAGCTCAACTTTGAACTAATAACCACGACTCTTACATCTCACAAAGATATACTTTTGAATCTGAAAACTGAAGGTAAAACGGACGATCTGCAAATATCTCAGGCAATTGCTCTAAATATCGCTTTAAAGTTCATTGAAACTCGTTTAATTTTAACTTTACAGGATTATGGGAAAGAACCTGGTAAAGAAAAACGCAAAAGGGATTTTAAGAACGAACTCCAATTTATCCTTCTACCGCTGATCAATGATTTGACTAAGCTTATTGATGATATTGGTCTTGATAAAAAAGTGGTTACTATGCTGTTGTATAAGAGAATGCATTTAGATATACAAAAAGAAGATTTGGATAATGTCTTGAATATTAAAGATGATGAATATTAAAGAGGATTGCTCTTTTTCATCATCTCGTTTACCCTCGCTTCAATCATGGCCTTGATCATGTCTTCATTGAGTGCCTTATCATCCTTACGCTGCTGTTCCAGTTCATCAATTCTTGTTTTTAGCTTCTTATTATCATCGCATGTCTTACACAAGCTGCCTGCCTGGATTAATCGCCCACATTCAACGCACCTGGACGCAAGAGGATTTATCACGGTTTTACCGTTGCTGTTTTCACCCATGCCCTTGGCGTCTCTGTATCCTGAATTAACGATCTGTTCACTCAAATGAAGATAGACCGAAAGCATATTGCTGTTAGAAATTCCCCAGTAACGCATGCTAATCTGGTTTGGCTGCATCTTCATAATCACAGCATTTGTAATACTTGAATGCCTGAACATATGAGGATTTGACGGCTTTTTGATTCCTGCTCGTTCGAATAGTTTATCTATTTTTTTCTGAATCCCACTTTCACTTATTGGCATGAAATGATTATCAGGATTACACTTTTGCCATTCTTGAACATAACTATAAACTTCTACACATAATACTGATCTTGCGCCGGTTTTACATCCTTCCTGATCCGGTATATGGAAAGTAACTTCCTGGGTGTGTTCGTTCATTTCAACCATGTCATTGGTCAATGCTCGAAGCTCACCCAGTCTTAGACCACTCTCATAAAGAACTGCAATAAGGCACCGATCCCGCTCTAATGTAGCCACATTGATAAGTTTTTTAATATCCTCTGGAAAAAGGATGTCCTGCGGTCTAATACCGTTTTTAGGTTTATCTACCTTGATGCTTTTTAGCTTCTTGACCATTTTATTATATTTTATATCATCTGTCTCATCAAAACAGAATTTATAAAACTGTAAAAGCTTATTTTCTACCGTTAGGATGGAATTTTTTGTTAAAGGCTCTTTTCGGATATCGCCTTCCAAAACCATGCCCTTAACCTTAATGTGTTCTATAAACTTGATTATATCCTCATACTTAGCGTCCTCTAATGGCTTTTTTAACCATTTCTCACAAAGAATAACGGAATTCTGCAATATATCAAATGTGCTCTTACTTCGCCCTTTCGCTTTTAATGTCTCTATGAATTTTTCAAGTAACATAATTTCACCATTACCCAATATGGTTTTTATGGTATATAAAATAGAACCATACTTTTTAAAGGCTATATGATATGGACGCAGACGGCTATTCCCTGGATGATAAACGCAATTTCATTGACGGCAAAGGTGATATTCCTGATATCATTCGAAATTTCAGAAAGCGGTATGAGGCTAACCCGGTAGATAAAAAAGGCAAATGTTTCTTTGTTCCGATTAGCGAGATAAAAGAAAATGGATATGACCTCTCGATATCTAAGTACAAGGAGATTGAGTATGAAGAGATAGCTTATGAAAAACCTGAGGTCATAATGGGCAAAATTGATGGATTGGAAGATCAGATAAAAGCGAACATTGCTGAATTGAAAAGTATGTTGGAATAATCTTTATCTGGTATTTTGAGATTCTATCTTATGCACCCTCGTTGCCGATGCAATATAAACAGTAGCAAGAATTGCAAAAATGTATGCCTGAATCAAACCTATCAATATCCCCAGTACCTGCATAACGATAGGAACAAAAAAAGGTGTAATTGAGAGCAGCATAGCGACGATCATTGTCCCGCTCATGATATTCCCGAACAGCCTGACCGCAAGTGCCAGCGTTCGGGACAGTTCACCAATAATATTAAATGGCAGCATGAACACCGTGGGCTGCATATAGCGTTTAAAGTATGCGACCGGCCCCATTTTTGATATCCCGAAAATATGTACTGCGAAAAATACGCATATTGCAAGAGCAGCAGTTGTATAAAGAGAGCCTGTCGGAGGACTAAATCCAGGTACAATGCTAAGGAGATTTGAAACTGCAATGAACAGGAACAATGTGCCTGTAAATGGAAGATAGGCATCAGGATCGTCCTGCGTGATCTCGCGTATCTGGCCTCTCATATAATCGATTATGGTTTCAATAAGGCTCTGGAATCGCGATATTGGAGGTTCAACGCTGATGCGGCGCGTTACAAGCCATGCAATGAAAACCAGGAATGCCATCACGAACCATGTAAAAACGATCGTGGCATTAAGTGTGATCGGGCCCCATTTTAAGAAAATGATCGTATCCGGGCTGATATCTACCATATTACTTCACCTGCGAAACTGCGGCAATTTTTCCGGGTAATTTTGCCTCTCTTTTTTCAGGACGCAGGCGGTACACCAGGAATATCTTCATGAATATAAAACCAGCAACGCAAACCAGGAGCCTTTCCCAGTTTCCACCTCTTGCGACCATATAGAATCCAATAAGAGATATTACTGTCCTTCCGAAAAAACTTCCCAGGGTCAATATATATGGATTTCTTGACACAGGAAGATTTTTCACTGTCAACCACAAGCCTCCAAAATAAAATATCCCCAAAAGAATTCCTGCGACCAGGCTCAATATCAGCATAAACATCTCATTCATTATTTCCCTCGATCTTTTTTTGTTCGATATTGACCCAGTACCAGGCATTCAAACAGCCCAGGACAAGCCCTGCAAAGAAAAAACTCAGCGTCCAGGAAATACGTCCCGGCCATTTTGTATCAAGCCAGATACCCAGGGCTATCCCTATCAAAGTCGGGATCGCCACAGACCAGCCTATCGTACCCATCATACCAAGGCCAAACCAGATGTTCCTGTTCTTTTCATTTCTTGCTTTGATCTTGTGGGCTTCCCGGTCTGCGACTCTATCGATGAATTCATTTTTTTTTATAAGTTCTTTCTCCTTCTCCCCATCATTCGCGGTCATTTTAATCAAGCTCCAGGATCCGCTTTGCAAAATCCGCTTCAAGTCTGGCGATGACCGAACGGCTCTTCTTTTCCCTCTCATCCAGAATACGGAATTCCTCTTCCACCGTCTGTTTTAACTGGCCAAGATCAATACTACGCACAGCATTTCGTGTGGATACCAGAACATCTGATCCCCATTTGACCAGGATCCCTTCATCGATAGCCAGGAACTCCTCTTCATTATCGGATTCAAATAAGAGGATACCCGGAACCAGCGCGCTTACAAAGTCTATATGTTTTGGCAATATGCAAAAAGAACCATTTTGAGCTTCTGCCACCACCTTATTCACATCCTGGTCAATAAATACCCTGGTGGGAAGCATGACTTTTAATTTCATTTCTTTACCTCATCTATTGTTCCGATCATGTAAAGCGATTTTTCAGGATAATCTATGAATTCATCTTTGAGTATCCTTTCACAGCCAAGAAGCGCATCTTCAAGTTCAACCATCTTTCCTTTGTGCCCTGTGAATTGTTCAGTCGTGAAAAACGGCTGTGTGAGGAAACGCTCCAGTCTTCGTGCCCTCATCACTATTTTCTGGTTGTCTGAAGATAATTCCTCAAGTCCCAGCATGGCAATTATATCTTTGAGTTCTTCATATTCAGCAAGGGTCTTTCGTATCTCCTGCGCCAGCTGGTAATGCCTTTTCCCGACGATGCGGGGTGTCAGCATACTGGATTGTGAAAGCAGCGGATCGATCGCAGGATAAAGTCCCTGGGAGGCCATTTTGCGTGAAAGGACGATCGTAGCAGACAGGTGGCCGAATGTATGGACAGCCGCTGGATCTGTAAAATCATCAGCAGGCACATAAACCGCCTGTACCGAGGTAATAGCTCCGTTCTTTGTGCTGCATATCCTTTCTTCAAGTTCTGCAAGTTCTGTTGCAAGAGTGGGCTGATATCCCACCCTGGAAGGCAGCTGTCCCAGGAGTCCTGAAACTTCAGCTCCTGCCTGGACAAAACGGAAAATATTATCGATAAGAAGAAGTACATCCTGCCTTGCATCATCACGGAAATATTCTGCCATCGTAAGAGCGGCATTTCCGACACGAAACCTGGCGCCGGGTTGTTCGTTCATCTGCCCGAAGATCATGACAGCTTTATCCAGCACTCCTGCATCCTGTAATTCGCGGTATAATTCCTCACCTTCACGAACTCGCTCGCCTATCCCGCAAAAAATACTCACTCCGCCATGGCGCCCAACAACATTATGGATCATCTCCATTATCAGGACGGTCTTTCCTACGCCTGCGCCCCCGAAAAGTCCTGCTTTTCCTCCTCTTTCAAGCGGCGCAAGCACATCAATTGCTTTTATTCCTGTATCGAATATCTCTGAAGTTGTAGTATGTGCTGATAATGGCACAGGTTTCTGGTGGATCGAACGCCATTGTTTTGCTTTGACTTCCCCTTTATTGTCTATGGTCGATCCGAATACATTGAAGACTCTCCCCATTAACTCATCCCCAACAGGGACCATGAGCGGATGACCTGTATCGATCACAGTCACCCCGCGGGCTAATCCCTGTGTCGGGACAAGAGCGATGCAGCGGGCAACTTCAGGAGTCAGGTGTATCAGTACCTCCATGATCACCGAACCAGCTGTTAACTGGTTATGGATATGCGGAAGTTTATCCGGGAACTTTACGTCAATCACACTTCCCCTTATTGAAACAACTGTGCCACGATTTAATTTTTCTGACTCCGGAACTCTCACATATTCAATATATCTTTATAAGCTTATTATATTTTCCTAAACTTTTGCCGCTATCCCGACCACCTCAATATATCTCTGGTTTTTCATGTTCTGAGGGCTCAGTAGCCTTATGTAGTGGTATATAGGTATTTAGAACAAAATTAATAAGGGTATGAATAAAATGGTTGGTACTGGACTAAGGAGCATAGTGGAACATGAAGGCAAGTTCCACAAGTACGCCCTTATAGCGTCTATCGTACTGGGGATACTTCTTTGTGTGCTTATTATTTTTTCACCTGAATCATTGATTTTCATCCCTGGAATTATAAATGGTTCAGATAATCACATTGACGTAAAACCATTACGAGCTAATAATTATGTTCCTGAAAAATCAATTCCCTATCCTTTTCCGGGTACAAATACAAATCAAAATAACTACACCAATTCCATCGGCATGGACTTCGTGCTGATCCCGGCAGGCGAATTTGATATGGGCTCGCCATCAGATGAATGGGACAGGTATGGTCGTGAAGGTCCAGTCCATAAAGTGAATAACCTATGGATTCTACCTTGGCAAGTATGAAATTACACAGAAGCAGTGGCATGAAGTCATGGGAGATAAACCTTCTTATCTCAAGGGTGACGACCGACCTGTTGAGAGTGTTTCATGGAATCAAGTCCAGGAATTTATCAACAGACTAAATGCAAAGGAAGGCACGGACAAATACCGCCTGCCTTCAGAGGCAGAATGGGAATATGCGGCGCGTGCCGGAACCACTACTCCCCATTCCTTTGGTGAATGGAAGTTTACAGTGGAGGAACAAGGTGTGGTACTCTTGTGCATTTCTTGCTCACCCCAATCATTTAGTGAAAGTAGTTTGTTAGCAGAGGAAGGTGAGTTTGTTGATGGAGAAACCCTATTCAAGAAAATAAGAAGGGCTAATGAATTAATGCTAGATGGGTATGCCTGGCATAAAGGTAACTCAGATGGTGAAACACATCCTGTCGGTCAAAAGAAGCCAAATCCATGGGGTCTGTACGATATGCACGGAAATGTCTGGGAATGGGTACAGGATTCGTATCGCAGTGATTACAAAATCACTCCCACCGATGGAAGTGCCTGGGAAGGTGGAGATGGCTGGTTATGGGACATTTTCGGATCAAAACGAGTCTTTCGGGGCGGTAGCTGGTATGGCGCTAATTGCTGCAGGTCAGCGCATCGCAATTACCGCGAACCGGACCATCGCAACACAGCCCTGGGTTTCCGTCTTCTGAGGGCTCAGTAGCCTTATGTAGCGGTATAGAAGATATAGAACAAAATTAATTGATGGTATGAATAAAATGAAAGGTACTGGAAAAAAACTAATTTTGAGCATTGTGATTTTGACAATAATAGTAGTTGCTTCTGCGATCTTCTTAAATACACAAAGACAAACGCCAGAAGAAATACAAGCACCGGAACCACTACAAATCCCTATACTACCAGCAGAACCAGTATCAGGACCTCTATCAACCAAAGGATATGTTTATGACGATAACCTTGGCTATGGTTTTGATTATCCAGACGGTTGGGAATTCTTTATCACTTTGGATAAAGATGTTGGACAATGTGATCCGACACTCAATTATGAAACTTATGCCTGTGCAGATTTTCCAGATAAAAATATTAAAAAAGTCGTATCATTCGAAAAGCTCTTCAAAAAGAAATTTGAAGGAAGTGAGTCCGAATCAGAAGTTTCAGTAAATATTGAATTAATCGTAAAATCAGCCACGGATTTACAAGAAGTCAAAAATGAATTCAAGCAAAGACTGCTTGGTACACCGATATTAAATGAAACTACAACCTCGATAAATAATATCAATGTGTATGATATACTCATTGGTGAAGATAGTGGGTGGAAATTGAGACAGAGAGTATTTTTCGCCAATGGAACAGCTTACATTTTCACATACCAATCTCAAGATGAGTTCTATCGTATGTACGAAGAGATTTTTAATAATACATGACTTTCGGACATTTCAATTTTCATAACGGATTAAACTGAAGAAATTTAAAATTATACCTGTTCCCATATATATCATTAATTCCCATAGAA
>JAPMTR010000054.1 GCA_026552975.1 Candidatus Methanoperedens sp. | reverse complement strand
TATCATCTACTTCTTCATAATTATTAGCATAAAGAAAATAATCTACTTTATATCCCTTTAATACTTCCTGTAAAGTAGTAATAGGTATGACCGCACGAGCATTAACCTTATGAGGGCTCATAATAATAGATCGATCAATTACTCCAAAGGCATAGCCAGGTTGTAAATCATCTAACCTGACAAATGCACCAACTTCAGTACCATAGCTTTTTATCTCTCCTTCTTTGGTTATTTCCAGAGATCCCATATCATCATAGATTATAGTCATATCACGAATATATTCCTTAGCTAAAACTCTAAAGGCCTCTAAAGACTCTGACTTTCCTGTCCCAGTATCTCCCACTATTACTAGATTAGCCGATTTGTCATTTTTTAAACAGATTCTTACCATTGCTCCATGAACAGGAAGCCGGCCTCTCTTCATCATCACAATATTATGTAAAGTAAGTATCATCTTTTTGATATAGCCAAAATATCCCATTTCATTTCTGGCAGGCAGCGCAGCTACTAAAAGATTGTCTTTCTCGTCATCGTAAAAAACCGTAGGAAAGCGGCCATACTTCTGTAAGGAAGTGGGGGGAACGCCGTATAGATAAATCGCCTCAGGCATTCTTAGAAGTTCCTCACCATGAGCTAATTCAAAAAGATTAGCCAACGCCGTCCCCAGACCAATAAATTTATTATAAAAATAGAAATAGATAAGTAAATCTCCTACCTTTGCAGGAAAACAAAGCCAATCTCGGGGATTTATTTTTACGTCCTGGAGAGGATTTGTATCTACTTTTTTAAATTGTCCTGCTCTCTTATTCATTAAAGGATCGACAATAAGAGGTGGTTCGATTAAAATCTGAGTAATAAGAGAAATATCTCTTACTACCTTTTTATAAACCAAGGGAAGCTGATAATCTATACTAGTAGTAATAAGACCAACTTGGCAACCAGCAGGTACCTGCCGGTATATCCGTGGATGATCCCCAGTTACATTTTCACAAATATTCCGATAGGTTTTTCTCACTAAATGATTAAGTTGTTCAATAGTTTGGTTAAAAGCCCGATAAGGCTTTTTATAAGATTTTACACCTTCACCTTCATCCCCTTCTAAATCATATTTTATAAAAAAGCGTTCATAATCCCGCCAGAAGTCATATAATCTCTCCACGAATTGATGAAAAAGATAAGAATCTCT
>JAPMTR010000117.1 GCA_026552975.1 Candidatus Methanoperedens sp. | reverse complement strand
CCAAAACTGAAGATTAAAGCCACTATTTTAATATTATCAGCTATATTAGTGGTGATTATTGTTCAAATATTTTATCCTTTAGACCATCTTAAAGTAAATTTTATAAATGTAGGAGAAGGAGATTGTATCTTAATTGAAGCACCTAAAAAATATAATATTTTAATTGACGGAGGGGGAACACCTCTAAGTACTTTTGATGTAGGAGGTAAAGTTGTTATTCCTTATTTAAGGAGAAACGGGATAAATAAGATTAATCTGTTAATTTTAACTCATCCTCATTTAGATCATTTAGAAGGATTATTACCTGTACTAAGAGAATTTAAAGTTGATATGGTCTTAGATAGTGGATTGATTTGTGATATCTCAGAGTATAGAGAGTTTATCTCAATCATAAAAGAAAAGAATATACCCTATCATCAAGCTAAAGCCGGGGATAATTTTGTTTTTAGTAAAAATTTAGAGATGCTTTTGCTTAACCCTATATATACTTCGAATTTATATAATGAGTCTGATTTCAATAATGCTTCAATTGTGATAAAATTATTCTATAAAAATTCAAAATTTCTATTTACTGGAGATATAGAAGAGACTGCTGAAAAAAGAATGTTAATCTGGCAAAACATTCTAAAAAGTGATGTCTTAAAAGTTGCCCATCATGGAAGTTCAAGTTCATCCAGTTTAGAATTTATAAATAAGGTTGACCCGATTATCGCAGTTATTACTGTCGGCAAAAACTACTTTGGTCATCCTTCTCCAAAAATTATTGAAAGATTAGAAGATAATAATATAAAAGTATATCGCACAGATGAAAACGGCACGATAATTATAAGAACTGATGGTAAAGAATATTTTGTAAGAACATTAAGGTGAAACGATAGAAGTCAATCACCCCTCCCTTCGCTTAAATGGCTCAGGAAGGGGCTTGCTCCGTGAGGGGCAAGGGTAACTGGTTGACTAGGGGGTACTAAAAATGCAGAAGTTAGAGGGGAGAAATACATACACACCCAGGGGTGTTCCGCAAGCTCCTGGCAACTGTGGCCTGTTGTTAAACAGAGACCAAAGTCTCAGTGCGATAGGCTTAAAAACCCTTTATAACAACCCCGATGCGGCTCTTACTGTGACTGGACACACAGGACAGAACAGAATAGTATCTGTCGTTTATGTCCAGAACAAGGATGGTATAGCCCTAATGCCCTGTTCACCTGCCAAAGCAAGACACCTTTTGAGGGATGGG
>JAPMTR010000034.1 GCA_026552975.1 Candidatus Methanoperedens sp. | reverse complement strand
GATCGTTATTTCGTGCATGGCATTATGACACATCCTGCATTGTATATCGAAATTTCCATCGTTATTTATATCCACATGGGCAAAGCCGGGATTCCAGTCAGGGATACTATCCGTGGTGTATGCATTGCCGATTCCATTTGAATTATGGCAGCTGTTGCATTCAGGAATCGTCGGAAGATCTTTTTGCTGGATGGGGTAGGTGGAGTTTATGGTGTAGTTTAATGGTGACTGCAATGTCCCGACCCAGTATGATGCCAGGTCAAAACCATATATCGCCATGATCCATTTACCCGGCATTGGTGTATTATTTGTAAAGTTTTCTGGTTTGTTCGTAAAAGTTGAACCATTATAGTACGGGTAATCTCCTTTATCCGAACTGAAATTGGAAGTTCTATTAACCGGATTAAAATTAGGCGGGTACATATAAAATCCAATATTTGATGTTCCTTCCCAGTCAAGTGTAACATTAAGCGGTTCACTTGAATCAACATTTATGACATAATAGTCCTGGAATTGTTGTATGCTTGTAAAATCTGGATTATATGTATTAATCGTATTTTGTATGGTATAATTATCAGATTTGAATCCGCCCTGTGGTGTCGGCAAATTTAGATCGGCGTGACAATTTGTGCACGTAAGCGATGTGTGAGTACCACTATTCAGTTCCTTTGCAACATAATTGTATTGAGGAATGGATTTATTGTTTTCTATACCCCCACTTATGAAGCTAACGCCAGTGAAAACCTGTGCATTCAGGCTTTTATTGGTATGGCAATCAATGCATTGAATTGTCCTGTGAGCTGTATTCTGATGGGGATTCCCTGCATCATCCTTGCGATGAACTATCTGGTTCAATCCATGGCAGAGATAACAGTATGAATCAAGTCCTAGCGTCTTTGTTTGATGGGGATTTCCACTTCCATGGCAGTCTTCACATCCCCATGGCGTAACTTCAAAACTTGTTTGAGCCATTGTGATCTTAGTATCCGCTTGGGCAAAAATTGTGGCCGTGTAATTTCCCGGGAAATAACCTGTGTTTGAATCCCCCCCATGCATCGGATGACAACCCTGGCACGAGCCGCCTGGCATTCCGCCATAGAAATAAAAATTTCCAGCATAAAGTCCACTATGGTTTATATCTTCTATTAGCTGGATAGTAGTGGTACTGTTCGTATAATTTACACTGTCATATGTCCAATAAGTGACATTTGCAGTTACCTGGGCACCTGTTATTGGGTTGCTATCGTTGCCGCTGTCAAGAAGTAACGCAAATACCTTATTTCGTTGGGTCACCTTTTCCGAAGGCATTATATAACCGCTTGGAGGTGTATCGTCAAAAAAAGTCCAGCCCCAGCTTCTATCTACGGAAGGATTCGATTGGTTCGGACCATAAATTCCCTGCTGGAACCAATTCTGGCCTACACTTGTTATAAGAGTAATGTTTCCAATAATATCAGTTGCTGAAAATGACTCAATACTATTGGGTAAGGATGCATAAATTAAACTATTCGCTTTATTTGAATTTTGAAAATGTTGTGTTTCTGCAGAATGGCAAATATTACATTCCGTATTTCCTGGATTTTCATTAAGGTTATCGTGAATATTCGTATTCGCAACTCCATAAACAGCAATTATATTTGATAAAATACATAAACTTAAAATTAAATAAATATATTTATTGTTATATATTTGTTGCACTTTACGTAGTATAACTATCCTATCCATAATTCTTATCTCTATCCTTGTTAACATTCCTGATATAATAATTCTTATTAATATGGTATATAATTTTCCACTTTATTATGATGATAAATAAAATGATATATACCCATATTGCATGAAGTTGAAGTAAAATCCATTTAAATTCATGAGATCATGAGGAAAAGGTATTTTTACTTATTGGTTACCATCCCGCTTATTGAGCCAATCGGTTTCGGAGTTAGAATAATATCTTGAGTTACATTAGTAAATGCTGTGACTGTTACTACCACTGTGCTATTGGGATAATATTCTGGTTCTCTGGTGGCTGTTAAATGATATGTTCCATTAGTAAGACTCAGTGAATAAAATCCCGTCTCATTCGTGGTCGTAAAAATTCCAGTATCTGTGGTGACGATCGCGCCTGAAAGATGAACTCCCAAATAACCATAGACCGTACCGTTACCATAACCTTCAGGTTGTTGTACTACGAATTGAGTATTAATAATACCACTCCATTGGCCATTCAATGGGTAATATGGCCCACCACCAGACTTTGGAGCAGAAGCCATACCTTTAACATAGATATTATAAGTACCAAGGAGCGCAGAAGTATCAATACTTGCATTCACAACCTCAACCAATGAATTGAACCTTCCATCATTTGGTGTCATATTTGTCCAATCTTTAATAATAGTTGAACCTTTCTTTACCTGATACTGGGCTGCTGCTATCTGCATCATATCATCTCTTACACTAGCCTGGACTTCCACGAGACTGCCTCCATAGACCGGGGTGGTTACGGACAAACTTGAAATTATTGGAGGTGTATTCTGGTCTAAAATTAATTCAAGATAATGATTATTAACAGTACCATGACAGGCGTCATCGCATCTTGATAAGGAATTTTCATGTGCTTCTCCAGGTGCATGGAATGGCAGATCCGGGAGATTGGCAGAATAATGACAAGTCAGACAATTCTTCCCTGCTGCAGTTCCTCCTGGCCCATTGGGATGGAACCTCAATGAAGCATCTAATGGTCTTGATAGTGGATCCCCTGCTATATGACACCACTGGCAATTCGTTGAACCATGACTTAATCCATCTTTCCTGTAAGGAGATGATATATTGGCATATTCGGCGGGATTTCGTCCTCCTGAAACGTGACAATCATTACAGAAATAAGTATTACTGTAGTTCGCTGCACCCAATTTCATCTTCATTGATCCGTCTGCAGTGCCAAAGTGACAGGTTATGCAATCATCATCTGTTACGTTGTCAGGACCACCTGTTGTATTAATGTTTGCATGTCTTCCAAAGAGGGTTGTGTCAGCATAAAATCTAGAAGTATTGTCTGAATTATGACAGGCTATGCACCCACTAGATGCAGATGCAGTTACGCTATGCAGTTTTTGTGACTCTGTTCCTGATCCGGAAGTATGACAGTTTCTGCAATCTTCAGCAATATAATCTGATATATCATGAGAAGGATAAGGAGCTGCGACAAATTGTGGAGATCTCTGGACGTGGCATATGAAACAATCCGCCATTGTGGTGCCGTTAAATGCATCTCCAAATTCAGTTGTGAGGTCATGGAACGATGATGAGTCATTAGCTAGAGGATCAGCTGAAACACTAGAATTAGAATGGCATGTTCTGCATGTGGCAATACCGTTCCATTCTGAATTATCATGGTTAAAAGCTGGAATAGTCTTGTTAGTTGCATTGAATGGAGAGGCTGGATTTGGACCGTGACAATAATCACAATAATTTACAGATGAGATCGTTGGTTTTGTAAGATAATGGGATGTCACATTTGATATTCCATTTCCAGGTTCGACTATCACTTTGCTGTGGCAATCTACACAGGAATAATTAGTGATCGCAGCACCCGATACATGTGTTCTTATTTTTGGCGCAAGTGGTGCTTCTGGCTTGCCTGCCCCATTGTGGCAATCCTTACATTGCCAGATGTTGCTCCTATTCATATCTGTTTGATAGTGACAGGTCCAGCAATCACTATTATTAATTGTCCCTGTTCCACCCGTTGTATTAATATTGATATGTTCACCCTGGCTGAAGGCACTTCGATTTACTAATGAAATATTATTGATATTATCTGCATTATCAACGTGACATAGAACACAATCATCGAATATGTTTATTTCATTTCTATAATATTTATATGAATCTGACACTGATGCATGGCATGACCTGCAATATAGGTCACCACCTGGATATGTAAAATTAACACTTCCAATAAATCCGAACGTACCATTTGAGTCGGATCCATATCCTAACGCTATATCATCTTTCGTCATTTTAGGATATTTTGTTCCATGTACATTATGGCATGCTGGACATGATGGACGTGAATCTACGGTTCCATCATAATTAGAGTCAAACCATCCAGGGGGATATATCCCATACAAATCCAGATGATTCCAATGAATATTCGCTGGATAGAAACCATTTTGAGTATATCCAGATTGATTATTCAAATTTATAAAATTCGTACCTATAATTGAAACGTTTATTGGAGGATTTTCATGTCCAAAAGGTGTATTATCATACTTCCAATCTGGTAAAATACCAATGAGTCTGGTCTCATTATGACATGCATAGCACAATGAAAAATTCTGGGAATAATATTTTGTTGTCAATGGGCCGGTTATATTACTTCCATTTAATTGTCTTATAAAATTTCCATGTCCTTGATCAGGATAAACAATTGAGTTATGGCAATCCACACAATTAATGATAGAATGAGGATTGGAATCGTACAACGCCTTATCAATCGGTCTTGGTTGTGTAGAAGTATGACATCCATCTAAAAAACAAGCATCATTTGGAGATGCATTCATAGCATTAGGAGCAATCAATAATAATAATATTGAAATAACTGATATCCAAACGAGTTTATCTGTAAATTTATAAAGCTTCCTTATAGAGAACATAATTTATCCTATCTATCCCTATTTTATATGGAACCTAATCTAACATAAAGTTTTCGATGTTTGCATTTCAGGTGGTTCTTGAATTTCGTTTTTTGATAATAATAGCAATAATAAAAATAATTATCATTGCAAAGATCACATAATATAATCTATCAAAGTTTTCATATTGGACCCATGTGTTGGTGGCCGTTATTCCAGAAATGGCAAATGATGAAAAATGTCTGGTTTTTGCAGAATAATATGTATATTCACCTTTAACTCCAACATTCTTAATCTGAAGTGGTTTCCATTCATTCTCTACATACTGGTATAGATTGATATCCTTAATGCTATTCTCGTTTAGCCAGGAATTGGCAACCTTAAATTCTATTGAACCTTCCAGGAGATTTTCTGGTACTGCAAAGCCATATGGACCCACCCCAATATTTATATTTTTATACACTTCACCTGGCGCCTTATCTGTCACTAGGGATGAAGTGTTTCTTAATACTTCGATTGTGGTTCTAATTTCACCAGCATCTATATTGGAAGTAATATTTACATAAACAATAGGATTTTTCTCATTGTTGAATGCATATGAAGTAAGAATACCAGATAAGATATTCATAGTAGAATCTTCCTGTAATTGAATATTCATCTGATCTTCATCTAAGGTACTACCTTCAATTGGTCCGATCTTACCTTTATAAACAAGTGTTCCATCCGGCATTATTGTAAACTTTAATGGATAAAACTCACCCCATATATTATTTCGTTCCATTGCATGAATGTAAACCACATGCTCCCCTGGTGCAAATTTATTATTTGTGATCTTGGCAATTACCATTTCTTTCTGGGTATCAAATTGTTTATCCAACGGAGTAAGAGAAGTCCCTTTTCCAGATTGTCCAATTGTATCAATAAAATACTCAGCCGCTCTTATTTTCATCATATATCCAGCGCGTGATTCTGCGGTGATCCTAGCTGGATCTCCCCCCGTCACATTTGAACTTTCAAACCAGGCACTCTTTATCACAGGATTTACATTAAATCTCATTAATGTATGTGATTCCTGGATGTGACATGTCTCACAATTCGAAAGATTGCCGTGTTGCTCATCCCCGATAAATATTGCTCCAAAGAACGGCTCTTTCTGTAAAACATGACAGGATCTGCAATTCCTTGGATTTATATATGATGGAGAATGCTGCGAAGGTTCTAATCCATTATTTGAGTGGCATGCCCAGCATGCTTTATCAATTGGATCAGTCATATCTTTTTCATTGGATGCATTATTGTTCAAACTGGAATGCTTCCCAAGCCTTGCTGAAATTGCATCAATATTTTTAATTCTCAAATTTCTTGAAGTATCATGGCATTTAACGCAGTCATTCCATCCTCCTTGGTCTGTGAATAAATTCGGTGAATGCAGGTTCTCCGGGATCTTCCCTACAATGAAAACATTAACAGGGTTCAACCAGCTTGCATTATAACCCATTATTGTACTGTTAGCTGTTGTTTTGAAAATCACCGGTGATCTTGCGATAACATCCTTCAGGATAACATAATTGGTATTCCCTGATCCTATAGCTGAAACGTTTGCTGCGAATATAGTAACATTATTGTCAGAGAATTCCCTGTATCCGAGTCCGGGAGAATAATTAAATTCAGTACCGCTTTTGATCAATTGCTGTTCAATAATATCATTGATCTTCAGGGTCAGGATCACTTCTTCACCATTGGAACTTACCCCATCGACCTTAAGTGAGTAATCCGCTGCTATATCCCATGTTTCGCCTTCCTTCAGGAGTTTTTGGAATGTCATATAAGATATGAATTTATCCGCACTGCTCTGGTTGAAAACATAATTTTCATCATCGAAATATAATTTACTCTTATTATTCGGTTTGAAATCCTGGAATACCTGAGTATAATAAATTAAATCCTTTGAAGGGATCTGATCATATTCCCGATCGATTACCTGGTATCGTTGTTTGTCGCTGGTATATCTTAAGAAATGACATGCAAAACATGCAGAGTTATTTTGGCTTTCTTTCTCAGAGTGGACTTTTCTAATTCTTGAACCGTCGAATTGAATAAAACCTCTTGAGCCTTTGAAAACTGAGGTAACATTCAATAGGATGATCGGGGTCTTAAAGGTAGAATTTTCTATTACAATTTCTTTCTCATAACTATAGGGGATCCCTTTGGTGAGCAAGGTCTCATCTTCAACACTTTCATTCTTGATCAACTGTACAAAGGCAGATTCCCGATTTTGTGATATTTCAATTAATTTCAGGAAATATCCTTCTCCAAGATAGGACATTTCTCCTTCATAAATAGTAATCTTATTTTCTTCTTTATTAATTTTTATAAGTGATGTCCGATTCCTTGTTATCAGGGTCGCATTTCCCCAATCGTTGCTATTATCTTTGTCAAGATGGCAATACCGACAGTTAAAAGAATCTACAAGATTTTTCCTTGATCCATAATGTGAAACAACTGCAGAAGCCTTATTTAGATCCGATATTACAATGCTGTTCAAATGACACACCGCACAATCTGCTGATGCTGTAATATTATAATTTGTAGCATTTGTGGGATTATTGTTAAGGCTTGAATTTGTGAAATGAGAATATATCATGGGCTCATTATAACTTGATTGGTCGAGTGAATGACATTCATTGCTGGCACATGCTCTTGGATTTTTATATCTCTGGGGATGCCCTGAAGGCTCGGTTCCTTCACCATGACATGCCCAGCAGGCTTTGTTTATTGGGTCAATTACAAGGTTTGTGTTTGAATTTATATTCAGATCCTTGTGTACTCCCTGTTTAATTGATGATGCATCTATTCTCTTATCGGGTGGAGCTCCGATACCGCCTTTATCGTGACAGCTTATACAATTCGGGCCACCTCCTCCTTCACTCACACCGTGAGAGAAATTGAGAGTTGTCGGTAGTCCTATGATTACTGAACTATGGCAACCATAGCACATACTATCATTATAGTTGCTAAAACCAGTATGATCGAAGAAGGCGATGCTGATATTTAAAAGACTGGTGTTTGTGATCTCCGGTGGTGGATTGATGAAAGTAGAAACATTATAACCTGTGGAATTCCTGTAATGACAGTTCGAACACCATGTTGAGGTAGATAGATCAGGGTCATTTAGAATATTTGTACCTCTTACATTGCTGACGTTCCCGAGCAGGGCATCTGTTGGTTTATGAAGTTCAGTCTGGTGACAGAAAGTACAGGCTGAGAGCATTGAGTTATTATCCCAGTAATTACCCCATTTCTGGCCTGAGGAAGGATCGTTGGAATGGTTAAGAGTCGGAATGCCTGTAGCGGGAACCGTGGTGTTGACCAGACCAGATACATGACAGGTGGTACAGTCTGCGGGAGTACCGTTTGTGTATCGAAGGTAACTGCCGTTCTCCTGGGGATACATCATACCGTGGGGTGGTGCCCGGGCCATTGTGCCGTTAGGGTCCTGGTGGCAGTTCCAGCAATTAACGGTATTGTTATGTGTGGAGGCGATTGGTTTCTTTGTGCCCATGGCAGAACTATGACAGCTCAGGCAGTAACTGATTGTCATAACGGGTTTGGTCAATGAAGCATTATGGATCCAGCCTGATATGTGACACCAATCACAGGTTATGGAAGGGTTACCGCTGTGGTTATAGATGTATGAACTCAACTCGGGATTGATCATTGCCTGGTTGAATGCTGTGCTGGTGTTCTGGTGGCAGTAACTGCAGTTATCTGATGAGCCGATGCGTAGATCCGGTCTGGGATTACCGTAATGATAGAAACTCCTGTTCCCGCCT